>CAXMLS010000838.1:0-5122 GCA_964194235.1 uncultured bacterium
GATGTGTATAAGAGACAGGGATACGAGTAATGCGGAGCCGGTAAATGTGATGCCAGCGCATGTTTTCGCGCTGCCGAAAGCTCCGCGCGCCACGCCATTTCCGGGTCCCGCGCCCATGGCCACACAGGAAGCGCCGGGACGCCTGGTGCCGCGGTACGAAATTGCGATCGCGTACGAATATATTAACTTCATGCCCGGCGAGCCTTATTTCGATTTCAATAATCACGGGGTGACTGGATCATTTGTATTCAACGCCAACCGCTGGCTCGGACTGGACGTGGAAGCAGGCGGAACGTCCTTTCGGCGGAATCTGTTCCCGCTGACCGGAAGCGACACTTTGGTGGAAGGCTGGCAGAAGTCGTTTATGGCCGGACCGCGGCTGAACCTCCGCAAATTTGACCACTTCGTGCCCTTCGCAGAATTTTTGGCTGGCGCCACGGATTCGGACATTGAAACAAATGGTACCGGACCGCAATGGAGCTTCTCCCTGGCGGCTGGCGGCGGTATCGACGTGGTGCTGTGGAAGAACGTAGCGTGGAGAACGCAACTCGACTACTTCATGACGAATTTTGAAGGACCGGCGCTGGGCGCTTCGTCACGGCAGAACAATTTCCGCGCAGCCACCGGAATCGCGGTGCGCTTTCATATTCCTAATCCACCTCCTCCGCCGAATCACCCGCCAGTTGCATCGTGCTCAGCGAGTCCAGCATCGGTTTTTGCCGGGTCGGGCGACAGCGTTGCGGTACACGTAACCGCGAGTGACGAAGACAAGGACAATCTGACCTACAGCTACACCGCCACGGGCGGAACGGTAGAAGGCACTGGCGCCGATGGGCGTTGGACCTCGACTGGTTTGAGCGCGGGCAGCTACACCGTAAACGCCAAAGTGGATGATGGCAGGGGCGGGACGGCCACATGCGCGACAGACATTAAGGTGGAGCCCAAGCCGAACCGGCCGCCGACCATCACCTGCTCGACGGAGCGCAGCCCGATTCAACCGGGCGAACGCACCGCGATCATGTCTACGGCCAGCGATCCGGATAATGACGATCTGACCTACAGCTACAGCGCTTCCGGAGGGCAAGTGACCGGAACCGGACCAAAGGGCGAATTCGACTCCACTGGACTACAGGCCGGCAGCTACACCGTGAAGTGCTCAGTCAGCGACGGCAAGGGTGGAACAGCGGATGCATCGACCAACGTTGACGTGCAGCAACCGCCTCCGCCACCGCAAGCGACCAAGGTGGGCGATTGCAGTTACGGCAAACCCGGCAGCTCGCGTGTGGACAACGTCTGCAAGCGCGTGCTGGATGACGTGGCTCTGCGCCTGAAGAACGACCCCAACGCCAAGCTGGTAATTACCGGCTATGCGGACTCACACGAAACCAAGGCTGGGAAATTGGCCGATACGCGAGCGGATCTCTCCAGGAAGTATCTGGGCGAGAAGGGCATCGACGCTTCGCGCATCACTACCCGTACAGGCACGGCTTCCAAGGAGAAGGGCGCGGAGAAAGAAAATCGCCGCGTGGACTTCATGTTCGTGCCGGAAGGCGCGACGTACTAAAGGCCGCGCACTGCATCCGTGACTAAGTTCAACGCGCCGAAGAAATAAGTTAGCGGCGACGTGGAGCGGGTCAACTGATGTAAAAAAGTAACGTAAAACCGAAACGGGCTCTTCTGGCGGTGCCAGGGGAGCCCGTTTTATTTTTGGAATGGGAAATTATGGGTAGCACGGACGGAAAGAGCGCGAGAGATGCGGAGAATTCCCGTAACGAGAATTCCAGATCTATTTTGGGAAACGGTAGAAAGGCGAGAGTTATGGGCGGAAACGCGCGCACGGGACGTGGAAGGCGGACGCCGGCAGTTCCCAAAATGGTTTAGGATAAAGATGATAAGATGGGTAATATATTGATTTGTGAATAGTTGGAGAATTCCTGAAATGGCATTGGTCATGCAAGATGACAACCTGACGGATTGTTGAGAAGGCAACGTATGCCTATGAAAGAAGAAGCGGCCGCGGTGTATCGGGAAGCGGCGCCGATGAACCTGCTGGTCGTGGATGATGAGCAGCATGTGCGGCAGTTGTGCGCGGACGTGGCGACGCAGAGTGGGATGAAGGTAACTACCGTGGCCACTGCCGAAGAAGCACTGAGCATTCTGGAAAATTCGGCCATCGATATATTGATCACCGACTTGAAACTTCCCGAGTCGAGTGGCCTGGACTTGTTGCAACAGGTGCACGATAGCCATTCCGAGGTGGCGGTGATCGTGTTGACGCAATACGGCACCATAGATTCGGCGGTGACGGCCACGCGCCTGGGCGCGGTGGATTATGTCACCAAACCATTTCGCGTGGAAGAATTGCGCTCGCGGCTGGAACGCGTGGCGCGCGCGGTGGAATTGCAGCAGGAAAACCGGCTGCTTCGCGAACAACTGCGCACCCGGCCGGGCTTTGGCGGATTGATCGGCGTTTCGCCCAAGATGCAACGGGTCTACAAGATGATCGAGAAGGTCAGCCAGCACGAGTATCCGGTGTTGATCCTGGGAGAAAGCGGAACGGGTAAAGAGATGGTGGCGCGCAGCATGCATTTTTCCGGACCGCGCAAGGAGCGCGTGTTTGCGCCGGTGGATTGCTCGTCGCTGGTGCCTACGCTGATTGAGTCGGAATTGTTCGGCTACGTGAAAGGAGCGTTCACCGGGGCGGTGCAATCCAAACGCGGTTTGCTGGAGGCGGCGCAGGGCGGAACGTTATTTTTGGACGAGATCGGGGATATGCCGGTAGACCTCCAGGCGAAACTGCTGCGCGCGCTCCAGGAGCGCGAGGTGAAGCCAGTGGGCTCGACCGAGCGACGACAGATCGATGTGCGCATTATTGCCGCGACCAACCGCGACCTGGAAGCGGCCATTCGCACCGGAGCCTTCCGGCAGGATTTGTATTTCCGGTTGAACGTGGTGCAGATGAAACTACCGCCGCTGCGCGACCGCAAGAGCGACATTCCGCTGTTGGTAACTTCTTTTCTAGAAAAATTCGCCGGGATGCATGGTTCGCCGCGCACCATTTCCGACGATGCCATGCGGCGTTTGATTGCTTACGACTGGCCGGGTAACGTGCGCGAACTGGAGAATGCTATCGAGCGGGCGGTGGCGCTGGGCTCCGGACCCATCGTGCATGCGGGAGATTTGCCGAGCAGTTTGCAGTACCCCCACAGCGAGCGTACCCCGGAACGCAATGAAATACTGCCGCTGGAAGAACTGGAGCGGCGGGCCATTCTGAAAACGCTACGCGAGACGTCGGGAGACAAACTGGCGGCAGCGCGTATGCTGGGTATTGGAAAGACCACGCTGTATCGCAAGCTGAAGCAATACAACCTGGAACAAATAGGGCAGGAAGCGGCGAGCTGAAGCATCCGCTGTGGGGACTTGGAAAGCGCTCAGAATTATTCCAGCGTGTCAGTGCTTGAGTCGTTCAGCCGTTGTCTGGGCAAATCTTTCCGCTACGCCGCATAGCATTCCGCGAAAATTTGACTAATTTCATTATCAGAACTTCTTCGACGGTTGCGTTCTTTTCCTTGTAACGCACTCCTGGGAAAGCTAGAAGTGCCCGTCTGCTGCAAATTCGATTCGCTTACTCCAGAACGTCAGCATGTCAAATGGTTCGTTCCTGGGTTATGGCTCGCCGGTTTCACTCTGGGAATTAAACCTTGCCGCGGTATCGACATGGGATAACTCCGCGCGAATTGCGCTGCCGCATCGCACTTAACTGCTTGATTTTCCGACGATAGCGAATCCGCGAGGTTGGGCCTAGCGATGCAAGTGTACATTGGACGGATTAACGTCCCAACCGCGTGCGGCCGTCACAAGCAAGTCAAGTCAGTAAAGCCAGTAACCAGTGAAGCCAGCGACGATTGAGGCGGCAGAGTGAAAGCATGGGGTAAAAGAGAGGAACTCCCGGGGTTTGCTGCCGTGTCGCGTGCGGCCGTTGAGGGCCTGTCGCGGCCGGAACTGTTGCAACAAGCGATGCGCACGCTATCGAGCCATGCGCGCGCGGACCGCATAGGCGCGTGGCTGGAGTTGCCATATGGAGAAGAATTTGCAGGCGACGGTGCGGCAAGTTTTCACGGGATGGTGTGGGACCGCGACGCCGGAAGCGTGCCCGAGGAATGGCGGCGGCTATCGCCGGAAGCGCTTCTGCCGCGGGAGGTGCTGACCACCGGATGCCCCGTGGAGCAGGAAATGGAAACCGGCACGCCGATGATCGGCCCACTGGTGGGATTGCGTCGAGTGTTGTGGGTGCCGGTAGAGCGGCGAGGGCATTTGCAGGGGATCTTGCTGGCCGGAAGCAGAAATTGGCACGAAGTGATGCCGAGAGAGTTGCTGGAAGCCATGGCCGCGGAATTGGCCTTGGCCATGGGGTTCGAAGACGAACGACGCACAGCCCGCGAACGGCTCGCGGACCTGGGGTTGGCACGGCGAATGTTGGCCGCGTTGGCATCCGCAGGGACGATCAACGGGCCTGCTGGCGTGACAACGCCGCGCGCAAGTGGCTGGGCAGTCGACGATTCAGCCGATGCATCGAGCAATTTTGTAGTGGACGACCTGCTCGACCGAGTGCTCGGCGAACTGGTGGACAACTGCACGTCAGCAGGAATTAACGGTGCGGCATCAACTGGCACGCCGATAAACGGCAGGGGAAGAAATGCGAGCAGCCTGGGAGCAGAATTTGCGGCCATCGGCTTGGTAATGGATAAGCGGGCAGCGGAGCAGCGGGTGACCGCAGACGTCGTGCCGGACGTTGAATTTCGCTGGACCAGCGGTGAGGCCATCTGGATTGACGCGATAGAGAGTGAACCGAGCGCGGAAATCTGGCGCGAAGCAATGGCGATGCGACGGGTCACAGGCGATGCACCACATGCGGCGTGGATGCGGCAAAAAGTGGGGCGGATTGTGGCGGTGCCGCTGGCAGTCAAAGAAAAATTGCTGGGCGTACTGGTCGTGGGGTTGGCAAGCAAGGAAGCGTCTCTCGAAATGGTGGAACGGCTGGAACTGCGGGCGGCGTTGGCGGCATCGGCGATCGCGGCCTGGAAAAGAAAGGAAGAAGAAATCCGGCACGCGGTGTGGCGGG
>CAXMLS010000839.1:0-3743 GCA_964194235.1 uncultured bacterium
GATGTGTATAAGAGACAGGCCTTACCCTTCACGAAGTGCACGAAGCTTCCAGCGTCATTCAAAAGGCCGCGCACGAAAACGCCAACATTATTTTCGGCGCTGTGCAGGACGATGCCATGAAGGACACCATTAAAATTACCGTGATCGCCGCGGGATTCAAGGACGCAAATAAAAAGAACACTCATCAGAAGCCGTCGTTCTTGCCGAAGACCTGGAAGGCTGCGCCGGAAGTTGCTGAAGAGCCGCCTCCGCCGCAATCGATGCCCAATGTCGTCCATCAGGTGCAGCAGAACGTTCATGAAGTGAGCCGCGCGAATCAAGCGAGCCACGAAGCGCCATCTGACGATCTGGATGTGCCGACGTTCCTGCGCCGCCAGGCGCAAAAAGCCTAAAGCGCGGTTCAACATTAATCGGTAAATTGAAAAGGGCGCCACAGTCGGCGCCCTTTTTTATTTTTGCTTGCTGGCGATTTCGAGAAGTTAGCGACGCTGCTTCACTGCCCGCGTAGAACGTCATAGCGTGCGATAACGTAGCCCATGGACGCGCCGAAGAAAGCATCGGCGGGGAAATGCGCACCGGTGGTGATGCGTGAAAACGCAATGGCGCTGGCTGCCGCGTAGGCAACGAATGGAACCCATCGATGCTCGTGGTAGCGCCGCGCAAAAATGGTGGCCACCGAAAAGGCCATCATTGCGTGACCGGATGGAAAGCTGGTGCCTTTTCCAAATACCGATCCGCTGCTGTGAAAGAACGTATCGTTGTACGGGCCGGTAACCGGTAGCTCCGTCGGTCGCTGGCGCCGGGTGATTGCTTTGGTGACGGTCATCAGCACGACGTCGTCGACAACCGCTTCTCCGGCGAAGAGCGCGGTGCTTTGACCGTACGAATCTTTGCGGATCAGGCTGACGCCGTAAAACACCGCCGGCACGATCACGATGGCCGCCCCTGTGCTGGAAGTGCTGAATATCCGGTTGAAATCGTGAAAATTGGTGGTTTGCCGGAAATGCGGCATGACCTGCGGATCGGTGCCGATAAACGCGGCAGTTCCGCCAACGATAAGTGCGGCGGGAAGCAAATGACGGCCCTTTGCGAGTTGCAGCGGAAAGAGCCACAAATCTTTTTGATCGTGCAGAATATTCATCGGCAACTTACGCCAGGAAACTTCGCGATCGTAGCCAGGGTCCTGGTAGGTAGCCGCTGGAAGAGCCGCCGCCGGAGAACTCGCGGGCGCGTGTGAACTCGCAGTTGGACCCGCCGGGGAGGGGAATGAATATTCGGGATTAATCCCGCTGGTCTCGCGTCCTAAAGATTCGCCTGAGCCCGAGAATGTCGAGTGCTCCTGCGCAAAGCTCGCAGCGGGAATCAAAAGCGAGACGCCGATCGTCGCAAGTAAATAGTTCTTCAACCGCCTCACACTGCGCATAAACAAATTACTCCTGATGGTTTGAATTGCGGGCTGGGGCAGGGCGGCAAAGACCGGAGAAGACGGTGCAAACTCGACCCACAATTATTTTAGCAGATCACCGCAGGGCTGCGGGTAAAAAACGACGAACGAAATGTATTTTATCTTGTGCGATGGCGCAACCGATAGCGCGGTGTGGGCGGCTAATTATTTCGAATGGTGTCGGTTACTCGGGGACTTCGTCGCTGACTACGAAGAAGCTAGTGAGTTGTGCACGCCCAAAAGACGTCGTGATGGCGCAGTCGGTGGCGTCCCGGCCGGTGGCCATCAAGACGCGCCCCACACGCGCAATGTTGTGGCGGGCGTCGCAAGTCCACCAGCGATCCTCCAGATAAACTTCAAACCACGCGCTGAAATCCATCGCTGACGGAGCCACGATGATTTGGATGTCGCCGAGATAGCCAGTGGCGTAGCGCGCCGGAATATTCAGAGCGCGGCAGAAAGTAATCGCGAGATGCTGAAAGTCGCGGCAAACACCGACTCTTTCGGTATACACGCCAAGCGCCGTGCGAATTGGATTGGCGAAGTGATATCCAAACGTGACCTTGCTATGCACCCACTCGCAGACCGCCTGCACTCGCGCCCAACCTTTTGGCGACGCCCCAAATAATTCCGAGGCGGTGTTGGATAAAAGATCCACTTCGCAATAGCGGCTGTTCATCAGGAACGGCAAAACTTCCGAGGGAAGATGCTCGACGGCGATTTCCCTAGCGTCCACAGGTCGCACATCGGGCTGTCCGGAATCCTGAATGAGCGTTGAATTGTGCAGGCGGATTTTCCCGGGCGGCAGCACTAAGCGACAGCCCTGATTGCCGAAAGTGTCTTCGTACTTCACGATATTTATCGCGGGATCCGTTTGCAGTTCGTCGGGCTCGCGCAAATCTTTTTTGCGCGAAGGGTGCACGTTGAGCAGCGTAACCATAGGCACTTCGGCGAAGGTATCGAAATGCATATCGTAACCAAGGCGAATCAGCATAATTTTGGGTGGCCTCTAGCGATGTAGCGCGTTGCGCGCGTGAGGTTCAGAAACTACCACGCTTACCGTTACAACTCTCGCAATATTTTTTATGAGCCGAATCGTAAATTCAATACAGTAGGCGGTGTATCATTGCGGTAGGGTTCATATTTCTTAGTTTCGAGGGCAAGAGTGACCTACTGCTTGGGCATTGCGACAAAGGAAGGGTTGGTTCTGGCGTCGGATTCGCGGACCAACGCGGGATTCGATCAGGTAAACACCTGCCGAAAGATGTTTCAGTTTGTGCAGCCGGGAGAGCGCGTATTCGTAATTTTGAATAGCGGCAGCCTCTCGATCAGCCAGTCGGTGATTACCTTGTTGCGGCACGATTTTGATTCAGGTCGCGGGCTCGCGCAAGCCAACTCGCTGTACGATGCCGCGCGCATCGTGGGCGATTGTGTGCGGCGTGTTTCGGATATTGATCGCGCATCGCTCGAACGCGATTCCTTCAGCTTTAATGTGCATTTCCTTCTTGGCGGGCAGGTGCGTGGGCAGGAGCCCAACCTGTATTTGATTTATCCGCAGGGGAACCCCATGGCGGCCACGGAAGATTCCTTATACCTGCAACTGGGCGAATGCAAATATGGGCGGCCGATTCTGGACCGCGGGATTCAGGCGTCCACCTCGCTGGAGGTAGCTGCCAAGTATGCGCTGCTGTCCATGGACGCGGCGATGCGCTCGAACGTGACGGTGGGTCCGCCGTTCGATTTGTTGTTGTATAAGAAAGACAGTCTGGAAGTTACGCGGTACCGGCGCGTCTCTGCAGGGGATGGCGACCTTAAACTCATCCACTCCAGTTGGGAGCAATCGTTGCGACGGGCCGTGGAGCAGTTGCCGGATATTGAGTTTAACGCTCCCAGCAATGGAAACGCGCTGGAAACGGTCAAAAATGTCGCCCGCTCGCGCGGCTAGTGCCCCCAAGCGCCAGCCGGATACGGGGTTTCTTCGATTTGTCTAATCATAATTCCCGATAATCAAGTAGTCAGGAATGGGCTATGCTTGGCGGGCGTACACGTGTACGCGCCCAATGATTACGGAGTCGGATACATCCGATCACAGCGCTGGTGAAGCGTTCAAGAATTACGAGTTAAACGGTGCGTACGATGAAATGTTTCGCGCCGTCGATCATCCACGTAAACAATACCGCCAACTGTACACGCAACTTCTGAGTCTCGGCGCCGGGGAACTTCGCCGCAGCAAAAACGAAGCCGATCAATCCTTCTTCAATCAGGGAATCACCTTCACGGTGTATGGCAGCGAGAAGGG
>CAXMLS010000840.1:0-1551 GCA_964194235.1 uncultured bacterium
TGGCTCGCGGTGATGACGATGCCGCCAGCCGCTTTTCGCTGGCGGACAAGCAGCGAAACCGCGGGAGTAGCGCAAGGCTTATCGGCCAGGCACACGGGTGTACCGCTAGCGCTGATCACTTCCGCGACTGCTACGGCCACCGTGTCGGAGGCAAAGCGATGGTCGTAGCCAACAATTACGCCTTTACGCGGGTCTTCGGAGCGAACAACGTAGCGCGCAATGGCTTGAGCCACCAGGCGCGCGTTCGCGAAGGTGAACTCTTCCGCGATAACGGCACGCCATCCGTCGGTACCAAATTTAATTTGCGTCATGTTGGCCGATTTTATGCGCGGGCTGCACGCGAGCAAAAGTATACGCGAAGGCAAAACCACGCCAAGAGCCGGATTGGCCTACAGCAGATCGTGTCGTCGATGGTCTTCCAGCCATTTCACGATTTTGCCGACTTCCTGCGAGCGATGGCGGTGACAAATCAGGAGAGCGTCCGGAGTGTCGACGACCACCAGATCGCGCACGCCTACAAGGCCGACGAATTTTCCCGGGCTCCAAATAAAATTTCCCTCCGCGTCGTGTGCGTATCCGGAACCAGCGATAGCGTTCTGACCGGCGCCTTTGGCGATTTGCTCGTAGACCGCGGTCCAGGAGCCGATATCGCTCCAGCCGATATTGGCGGGAATTACGAAGACGCGCGACGTGCCTTTTTCGCGTGTGGCCGGTTCGAGAATAGCGTAATCAACGGCGATACTTTCCAGCTGGCGGTAAACCGAACGAAGCTTATTGGGGTAACCCGGCTTGCCGATGCAGGAGGCCACGGATTCCAACGCGACGCTGGTTTTGGGGAGATATTTTTGCAGGTAGGCGAGAAATGTTGATACACGCCAGAAAAACATACCGGCGTTCCATTGGTAATTGCCGGAAGCGAGGTATTTTTTGGCGAGCGGCAACGGCGGTTTTTCCGTGAAGGCACGAACAGGAAAAACGGAAAACGGCGATCTGGAGAGAGGAATGGCGGCACGTTGAATGTATCCGAAGCCGGTCTCGGGGCGCGTTGGAGGAATTCCCAAGACCACCATGCGGCCGGATTCGCGAGCTACCTGGAGCGCCAAACGTGCGATGTTTCGGTACTTTTCTGTTTGAGCAATGAACAGGTCGGCAGGAAGGACGGCCATCAGCGCGTCGCCATTCGCGGCGTGCCTAATGTGAATAGCTGCCAGCGCGATGGCCGCGGCGGTGTTGCGCCCGAACGGCTCGACGAGAATGTGTTTGCGTGCCGGCGCGGGCAAATGCTTGCGAAGAGCCGCGGATTGCTCGCTGTTGGTGACGGTCCAAATGCGCTCGCCGGGCAAGAGCGGCAAGAGGCGAGACACGGTCTGCTGCAACATCGATTCGTCGCCAATGATATTCAAAAGCTGCTTGGGCGTGCGAGTGCGGCTGCGGGGCCAGAAACGCGTGCCACGTCCGCCGGCCAGAATCACGGCGTGCGCAACAAGTTTTTCGGCCAGCGCTGTTTTTTTAGCCAAAGATAATTCCTTGAAGCTGTCTCTTATACACATC
>CAXMLS010000841.1:0-2060 GCA_964194235.1 uncultured bacterium
AGATGTGTATAAGAGACAGCTCCTCTATATGCCCTTTGTTATGGCCACGGGAATCGGCATCTCTGTGCGCAACGCGCAAGCGGTCCTGGAAGCCATCATGGGGAAGAAAAGTGAGTTTGCGCGAACGCCCAAATTTAATATTGCCGGCAAAAAAGGTTCTTACGTAAAAAAATCTTATCGCAATAAAGCCGGTTGGATGCCTTTTGCGGAAATTTTTCTGGGTTTGTACTTCGCCCTTACCGTGCTGTACGCCATCTTGAATGAAAATTACGCCACGGTGCCGTTCTTGCTTTTATTCGTGTGGGGCTACCTGTACACGGGCATCATGTCGCTGGGACAAACGTACTTCGCAAATCTGCGCTTTGGTGTGGATTCCCCTGAGATGCGCCCGGCAGCTTCCGGCGCTCCCGGTTTTTAAATCTTCAATAAAAATCCACGACACATTTTCCTGGATTTACATTTTCCTACTCAAACCGAATCAACACGATTTCCGAATTCGTGCCGACGCGCAGCGGCGGCCCCCAGGTGCCCGCTCCATACGAGGTATAAACCTGTAGCCCTCCCAAAATCTGCAGCCCGTAAACATATTTCCCGTACATCCGCTGCGCTGCCAGCGTCCAGGGCCAGAACTGTCCACGATGCGTGTGCCCGGAAAGCTGCAAAGAAATTCCTTCCTCCGCCGCAACCTGCAAACGATCGGGCGCGTGCGTAAGCAAAATGCTCGCCTTATCGCGATTGAATCCGGTCTGTTGTAAGGTCTTGCGAAATCGTTCGCCATGCGACGCATCCCAATACGTGACGCCCAGGATCTGCAAACCGTCCACAATTTCCAATTCGTTGTCGAGCACGTGCACACCTGCTGCGGCCATGGCCTTCAAATACTTCGTGCGGTCCCTAAACTCTTCATGATTGCCTTCCACAAAAAACGTGCCCAGCGGTGGCGATAGGGTGCTCAACGGCTGCGCCAGCCGCGTCAGATCGCCGGGCGTGCCGTCGTAAAAATCTCCTGCGAGGAACACCACGTCGGGCTTCAGACCGGAAACCAGTTTCACTATGCGGCGCACAAATCCAAAAGTGCGCAAGTTTCCTAGGTGAACATCGCTTACCAGCACAGCCGTGCGTCCACGCCATGAGTCCGGCAACTTCGGCAATTTTACGGTGATGCGTTTTACGCGCGTCCACGCCGCGTTGATCACGCCGTACGCCGTGACTGCCCCGGCCAGCGCAAGAGAAACAGCCGCAACCTTATGCCGGATTATTTGCAGCCCACCCAATTTTGCCGCGAGATAAAATATCCAGCCCAGGCACGCCGAGAAAAATGCGTAATTCACGAACCCCAGCCAAACGGCGGAAATACGATAGAAAAATCGCAAAACGACGTTGGTCAAGCGGAATCCGATCAGCGAGGTGATCAGAAAACTCACCGATAAAATCGCCATGGCGATAAGCAACCCGGTGTTGATCGGCGGGTCTACGGGCGAGCCAGCGGTTTCAGAAGCGGCACCCTGGGTCCAAAAGTAATTCCACGTTGCAAATAGAAATGCATGCACCACGATCAGCATTGCTTGAAATACAGTCAGAAACGCAACGAATCGGTTGCGCAAGCGAATATTCCCCAAGTCGTTCGGAATGAATTTCTATAGCCATGCACTTCGACGTACCTGTAAGTGATGCGCCGACGACGCTAGTAGGCACTTTATTTTTCGACTTGCGGCAATTCGGCTACAATTGCCGCACGGAAATTGTGGTTTTAGAGACCGTCTTGGTCGGACGCATCTCTGTAAGCCAGTTGCGCAGGGCAAATTGTAGTGGTGGTCGAAGTTCATCTAGAGGTTCACATCAATGAGTGGTTCGTCGCCGTGCGGTAAGCAAACCAGTTTTGTGTCTGGCCCATTTTTGCCGCTATGGCGCAGCTCGACGAAAAGATTCTCGACATTTTCGATGTTGCTTTTCATATCGCTCGTGCTTCTGCTCACCGTCACGGCCGGCACGCCTCTTCAAGCGCAGCAGCGTCGCAAGCGCGAACCCAACAGTATCTATGCCTGTCTCTTATACACATC
>CAXMLS010000842.1:0-5874 GCA_964194235.1 uncultured bacterium
GATGTGTATAAGAGACAGGGGTATATCCAAGGACGTGCCCGTGGGCTTTCAGTCCATCCGGATTCGATTCGACATCGTGGCGCCTCAGGCGACTGCCGAGCAATTGCGCGGATTGCGCGAGAAGACGGAACAGTATTGCGTCGTTATGCAGACGTTATTACATCCACCAAGTTTGCAAACCGAATGGCTCGGCCAGAAATATTGAATCTGCTAGTTCTGGCCAACGAAGGACGTTGCACTCATCCGACGACTAATTAAGAGGACTCCGCCTGGTTCTCCAACCGCGCCGATGATTTCAAAAAATAACCAGAACAGGCCAGCACCAGCGAGAGTGGTGCAAAGAACGTCGGCAGCGCATAAAAGCGATGCTCCAAAGACGGGAAAAGCAGGAAATGGATTATTTCGGACACCAAAACTGTCGCGGTTATATATCGATACGCTCGGCGACGATGAAGCAAAAGTGCAAGCACTCCCATGAAGATTACCAACGTGATCGAAGAAGACCTCACCAGCGTCCATCCGTTCCGCGCCACGGTAAAAAAATATAGTCGTGGCGTTACATGGACTACCGCGTTACCAGCCTCTTTTAAAGCCGCAACGAAGGAGTTATGGAAGAGAACACTCCACGAATACGGGCCAGCAAATATCTGGATGACGCCATAACTCGTTAGTGCCAACAGGCAGAACGTGCCCCACTCCATCAAATCGATTTTTTTCAAAAATAGCAGAACGCAGAAAAGTAATCCCGCAAGTATGAGTGCATCCGGACGTACCCAAATGCCGATGAGCAACAGCGCGCAGCCAACCACGATCCGCGAGGACTCCAGCAATAAGTACAAAGCAACCGCGACCAGCGTCAACCCCAGCGCATCTGGAGTCGCAAATCGACTGATCGCATAAATCGGAGGGCTAACCACCAGCAACGCGCCAAACAGCGCGCACTCCCATTCGTCCAAATACCGGCGAAACCAAAACCATGTGAGCATTGCAAGACAAACGAATGGAAAGAGAGATAAAAAACCCAGAGCTCTTGGATAGGACAAACCCATTCGGTGCAACGCGGATGCGCCCAGGCAATACAGAGGCTTGATGGAATAGAAGGATATTTGCTGGACGAAATCTATGCTGTTCCGGAAAACGTCGTGGTTAAAATCTGAGGGAGGTTGCGTTCCAATCAGTGCCGGATATTCCGGGAGCCCGTGAATCGAGGAGTAGGCCTCGCGATGAATTGCTGCGGCATCCGAGGTATGCCAGGACTCGATGACCGCCGCGTATCCGAGCATGTCCCAATAATAGGTAGGGCGAAGAAAAGCAAAGGACGCCAACCCTCCCACGATTACAACAAATAGCAGCACGGACGCCAGCGCGATGACACCACGGCCCGCTGATTTTCTGCCTGCATCCAGTTCGTTCCGAAACTTCTGCGGATCGCGCATTCTTCGGTTTCGATGCTCAGTAACCAACTATATATTCAATCGACGCGCTGGCGTGAACATACCCTTGTCGGCACTCTTGTCTCGACCCAGTACCAGGACTGAGCCAATGGGATCCGCGAAATTAAAACCTTCCGACCAACCAGGCAGTCCCCGCTCCATGCTTGGCCGCAAATTTCTTCCGCTTAAGTGGAATATTTGTAATCTCTCACCTGTAAATGGCCCCCGGGCTTCGCGGCATCTCGGCCTTGCTACGAGGTAACTGTCTTGGATGCAACACGGGCGCCCGTTTGGTGTCCGGCAGGAGCACTTCCCGACGTTGGCATCCGACGTGCCACATGATTGTGAAACAGATCTCGTTCAAGCTCTGTGGCCATTGCACCCCACGAGGTAAACATGAAACTACGCGGCTTTTGTCTGTGTGCTCTTTCCGTTCTGCTCCTTCCGATTCTGGCTCCTGATGCCTTTGCCGATACGCTTTTGACTGCGGGTAGCTTTGCGGTCCTCGGTGAAGCCGGGGTGACCAACGCCAGCGGCGGCGGTTCCGCCGCGACGATCATCACCGGAGATCTAGGTGGCTCCATTGGAACCCCTGCGATTACCGGTTTTCCCCCCGGCATAGTGAATGGCACGACCTTCTCTTTGGGTGCGCCGAATCAGGCTTTTCTTGACCTCACCACTGCTTACACTAATCTGGGGACTCTCCCAGTTACCGCAACTTTGGGCGCGGATCTCGGCGGACTAACCGTCAATCCCGGGGTTTATGTAGTTCCCGCTGGCGCAACAAATCTGTCATCGGTACTGACGCTCGACGACAAGGGCGTCGCCGGCTCGACCTTTGTTTTCCTGCTGTCTAGCACCCTCATCACCTCAACAAACTCATCCGTTGACATCAGCAAGCTCCATCCCAATGACAAGGTGTTCTGGGTGGTCAGAAGCTCCGCGGAACTTGGTCCCAATAGTGACTTCGCCGGAAACATTCTCGCGCTGGCCGGCATCGCCTTCGATCCCGGTGCTACCGATCTCTGCGGCCGAGCCTTATCACAGACTGCTTCGGTGTCCTTCGCCGGAGTTGGTACAACGATTGAGCCCGGCGAGTCGGCGGTAGAGGCCAACCAGGTCGGCGGCAGTTGCCCCCTTGGTAACGTCGGCGGTTCCGGTGGTGGCACCATCGGCGGTGGCAACGGCGGCAGCCCGGGTGGCGGTTTGAACGGCGGCGGCAATAGAGTACCTGAACCCGGTACACTCCCGCTCCTTCTCGCTGGTGGCCTTATTTCTCTTGGCTTGCTATCGAAGCGGCTGTTGCTGAGCTAACTCTTACTCTCGCTTGGGCGATCTCTTTTCGCCCGTCGCGATAAACCTGACTTGTATAGAAAAGGGCCTTCCGAATCCGGAAGGCCCTAGCTATTTCCTTAATCGATTCCGAAGCCTAAAAGTATGGCGTCTTCGTTTTTACTCCTGCGTTTCTATAGGGGTTCACAAAATAAATACAGGCGGATCCTTACTACGCAGCTGAATATCTCCAAAACTGCATCCGCTATGCCTCCGCCAAAGCCCGATGCACCAAATTTATTGCAATCGATCCTTCCCCTACGGCCGATGCCACGCGTTTAACATTCCCGGCGCGCACATCGCCCACCGCAAACACACCGGGCAGGCTGGTCTCCAGCATTTCTGGCGTGCGCTGCAGTGTCCATGGGTGGTTTTCTGTCGCGACACCCAGATCCTGCCCGGTCAAAATAAATCCTTTGCCGTCCAGCGCGAGGCACCCCTTCAGCCACTCCGTTCGCGGCGAAGCGCCGGCCATAATGAACGCGTGCCGAATTTCATGCGTGGACGTCTCGCCGTTTTTCTTGTCGTGCCACACGACGCGTTCCAGGTGCTCATCGCCTTCCAGACCGACGATTTGCGTCCGGTAATGCAGTTCGATCTTCGAGTTCGCCTCAATGCGCTGGATCAAGTAGCGCGACATGGTGTCCGACAGTTGCCCCGCACGCACCAGCATGTGTACTTTTTCCGCCGCCTGGGAAAGAAAAATCGCCGCCTGCCCCGCCGAGTTTCCTCTGCCCACCACGATAATCTCTTCTCGTTCGCACAGCTGCGACTCCATGTATGTGGCGCCATAATAAATTCCCTGGCCCTCAAATTTTTCCAGATTGGCGATGTGCGGTTTGTTGTACTGCGCTCCGGTAGCAATCACCACTGTGCGCGC
Organism: uncultured bacterium; assembly: GCA_964194235.1. Lineage (GTDB taxonomy): Bacteria > Acidobacteriota > Terriglobia > Acidiferrales > UBA7541 > Acidiferrum. Next base: position 3,646 of record CAXMLS010000842.1, read on the forward strand.
CGCAAGCGTGCTGGTGTTTTCCAGCACTACTTCATACGGACGCCGCCCGCAATTCAGATGCACCACGCTGTGCGCGATCATCATTCGCGCCCCGAATTTCTCTGCTTGCGTGATCGCGCGCGTCGCGAGCTCTTGTCCCGAAACGCCCATCGGAAATCCCAGATAATTTTCGATCTTGGAGCTGGACCCCGCTTGCCCTCCCGGCGCCGCCGTCTCGATCACCAGTGCATCCAATCCCTCCGACGCCGCATAAACGGCCGCTGCCAGGCCCGCCGGCCCCGCCCCCACAATAATTAAATCACGCACCAGCGACTCGTCGATGGTGCTGTTGAATCCCAGGCAATCCGCCAATTCCTGAATCGAAGGATTGCGCAGCACCGCTTTGCCTTTGCAGATCACCACGGGAATGTCGTGCATCTTCACCTGGAAACGGTCCAGCAATTCCTGGGAAAGCTGGTCCGTGTCCAAATCCACGTACGTATGCGGGTGTCCATTCCTGCTGAGAAATTCCCGCAAACGCAAGGTATTCGCCGAATGTCGCGAGCCCATCAGGATCACATTGCCCAGGCCCTTGCTGATCAATTGCAGCCGGCGCAGGATGAACGCCCTCATGATGATCTCGCTGAGTTCCGTGTCCCTGGCGATAATCGACTGCAAGCCCGCCATGCTGACTTCCACAAACTCGCCCGGCTCGGTGACGCGCCCCAGCACGATGCACCGGCGCCCGGAAATCATGCTGATCTCGCCGGTAAACTGTCCCGCATGGTGCGTCGTCACTGGCCGTTCGCCGGTAAAATCCGGCTGCACGATCTCCATGCTTCCAGAAAGCAGCACAAAAAACGGCACATTCGTATCGTCGGGCTCAAACAAAATTTCACCGGCGGTAACGTGTCGCAATTTCCCGTAGGTCCGCACGCGATCGATTTGTGTCTCGGTCAGAACGGGAAACGTTTGGGTGCGTGCGTCAAGTGCACTGGGTATCAGCGGAGTTGCCATAATCAAAACCTCATTCGCGTTTTATTCGTAGAAGGACAGCCTAGTTATCAGACAGTACGACTTTGTAAATCACCAGCAAACAACATCTCGACCGGCAAAAGCGGAATTTTAAAACACACGCCGGGTTAAGCAACTTTTACACGGCGCTGCGATATCTGCTCGTATAGATGCCGAAGGCCCTCACCCGGTTAGCAGGTCTTTGGTTTGAAACTCGATTCATCGACGAACAGATTCGCGGACCATTTCTAACGCGTTTCCTGACGGTATAACGTCCTCGTATGGCTTGCTGCCGCAACGACAACCATTATCGCCATGCCCAGGGCCGCTACCACGCCTCCGAAGTCAAGCAGTCGATAAGACCCGCCTGGCACTCTGGCTTGCGGATGAAAAAACAAGACGAGGTTGCCGATGCCCAGTAGGATTCGAATCTCCGTTGGCCCAAACTTCGCGAAGGACAGCCGGAAAACACCCAAGGTATATGCGGCTAGATACGTTTCAATAGACAGCAGCAGGAATGCGCCAAGCATGCTCATCGCGATTCGCCAATCGATGTAGTTGGAAGCTCCGAGACCGGCCATCAAAAATAGCGCCCCAAAGGAATCAATCATGTGGTCCACATAAAATCCATAGCGAGGCCGCTGGCAATTTCGCACTCGCGCCAGAGTACCGTCGAGGCTATCTCCAAACCAGTTCACGGCCAGCCAAAAGGTGGCCAGCAACAATCCGGCAGCATTCCATCGCGCCAGCGCATAGCTGCAACCCGCCAGCAACATTGCCACAAATCCAAGGAGGGTCAGGTGATCGGAATTTATGTACGCAGGGATTCGCGCGGCGAGCCACACTAAGGCTCTCCGCTCCGGTTCCGACGTCCAGCTTTCTTGAATCCGTGTGGCATTTTCAAATGAGCCTGCGTTCCTTTCGAACGGCGCGGGCTTTGACGTACCCAGTAAACTCGCCCGATGGCTTGCAGCAAATCCATGTGCCTTGATCTTGCTCTCCCTCCTCACGCTATTTCTCGAAGCATGGTCTTTTCCCGACTATGGTTTTGTTTGCTCCGCCGCACCCTGAAATTTGTTTATTACCGCACTGCGCGTGGCGCTGAGCGTAAATCGTAATGACTCGCGAGGAATATTTTCGATATATGGACTTATCAGCCAGTCGAACCCGGTCGGAATATCGCGGGTTAGCGAAATTGCATTGCACTGGACATATACTGTCTCTTATACACATCTC
>CAXMLS010000843.1:0-4752 GCA_964194235.1 uncultured bacterium
AGATGTGTATAAGAGACAGATAGAGGAGAGTCCGCTGCCAGGTCTTGGGCCGCAATTCTTTTTGCGCCACAAGGTAAAAGCTGGAAATAGAGCAAGTCGACGCGAGAAACAGCGGCAGGTCGATGACCAGCATTTGAAACCAGCCCTGATAAAAACGCACGATCATGGCGGGAAGCAGCATGGTGGAAAGCAGCACCATCAGCGGATAGCTGATGTTGGCGGTTAGGTGAAAGAAGGCTTCCGATTTCACGTGCCATGGAGCATTGGACTTCCAGACTCGAGGCAGAATTTTTTTTGCCGTCTGCATCAGGCCCTTGGCCCAGCGCGCCTGCTGCGCTTTGAATCCGTTCATGTCGACGGGAAGTTCGGAAACGCATTCGATGTGCGGCAGGTATAAAAATTTCCAGCCCACGAGTTGCGCGCGATAGGACAGATCGGTGTCTTCCGTAAGCGTGTCGTGCTGCCAGCCTCCGGCCTGGTCGATGGCTTTGCGGCGCCAGACGCCAGCAGTTCCGTTGAAATTAAAAAACGTGCCGCGCCGCGAACGGGCGCCATGTTCCACGACAAAGTGCCCGTCGAGGAGAATTGTTTCCACCTGCGTGAGGAGCGAATAGTCGGTATTGAGATAGGTCCAGCGCGTCTGCACCATTCCGATGTTTGCCCCGCCTTCTGGATTCATGAAGTACGGAATGGTGAGGCGAAGAAAGTCCGGCTCGGGAATAAAATCGGCATCGAAGATGGCGACGAATTGGCCGCGTGAAGTTTTCAATCCATTCTCGAGGGCGCCCGCTTTGTAACCGGAGCGATTCGTGCGATGGATGTAGGTAATCGGCATGCCCTGCGCGGCGAATTGCTCCACACAGTTCCGAGCCACTTCGCGCGTTTCGTCGGTGGAATCGTCCAGCACCTGAACGTCGAGAAGTTCCACGGGATAATCGAAGCGCGATATCGCTTCAACCAGCCGCTCGATGACGTAGCGTTCGTTGAAAATCGGAAGCTGTACAGTGACGCGCGGCCACTCAGATACGGGAGGTTGCGGGCCGGGGACATTTTTTGCGTACGCGTAGTAATCGTAAACCAGCCAGTAACGATGCAGCCCGTACAACGCGAGGATGAAAAGCACGATGAAGTAGGGAATCATCATGGCCAGGTCGAAGCCATTCGCGTGGTACACGGCGGAGAAAGTGCGATCGGTGATTTTGTGCCAGTAGTGGCCGATAGACGTTTGTGCGGCGAGAAGGGGCGCGAATGAGAGAGTGATCGGCACGATGGAGATACTCCTAATCGCTGCGCGCCAGTGCGACGCGCCGCAATTAAGAGGAATGATTATAAGCGAAAATGGCGAAACGGCATGCACGGCAAAGAAGAACACGCCGGACATAACTGCAGCTGAAACCCCACGACAATCATTGATGCTGGCGCCAATCGCTACGGTATAAGAACCACTTTACCGGCGGCGCCGGGCTCAAGAATTTCCTTGTGTGCGCGCGCGGCTTCCGCCAAAGGCATTTCTTTTCCGACGACCGGGCGCAGTGTGCCATTGGAAAGCCCGGCCCTGAGCCCGGCGTGAATTTCTTTGCCTTCTTCGCCCGAAATTCCCCAGAGTGTGAATGCGCGAACACTCGCGCGCCGCGCCATTAGCTCGCGCGGATTAATGGTGGTTTCGCCGCGATTGCCGATGACGATGACGCGCCCGCGCGTGGCCAGCATCTTCAGATCCTTGGGCAAATTCACGTTGGCGAGCATTTCCAAAATAATATCAATGCCGCGGCCGCCGGTGGCTTTCAGAATTTCTTCCTCATAACCGGATTTCGTGTGATTGAAAACGTGATGAGCGCCTTCGTGCTTGACCAGTTCCAATCCTTTGTCGGTACCTGCCGTGCCGTAGACCGTCAGCCCAATCGATCGCGCCATTTGCACCGCGGCGGTGCCAACGCCGCCACTCGCGCCGTGTACGAGCACCGTTTCGCCGGCGCGCGCTTCGGCTGAATGATAAAGCGCGTGGTACGCGGTGCCATACGGCACCCACACTCCAGCGCCTTGCGCGAAGCCGATTTCTTCGGGCAGCAACTCAACTTGATCCTCCTGAGTGAGCGCGTATTCCGCGTACGCGCCACTGAGAGTCTTGGCGGTGTACACGCGATCGCCGGCTTTCACTTTGGTGACGCCCGCACCCACGGCATCCACCACACCCGCGGCATCCGAACCCGGAGTGTATGGCAGAGCGGGCTTGATGGCATACGTGCCCGCACGCATGTACGTATCGTATGGATTTACGCCGGCGGCGCGTACGTGCACCAACACCTGGCCTGCAGCGGGTGTTGGTGTCGGGACCTCTTCGAGCTTCAAAACTTCAGGACCGCCGAAGGCACTTACGCGAATCGCTCTCATAAAAACTCCATTTTTGTATAAAAAATTGTCCTGCGAATTTAGAAATGCTCGTCGACAACAACCGTCGCGACGTTTTTATCGATCAGCCCAGACTCGCGTGCCCATGCCGTGGTCTGCCAATTGTCTTTGCCTTTTTTCTCGGGAATCCACGGCGGCAGCGATTGCTTCAGGTACACAGCGAGCGCGTAGATATACGGCTCGTACATTCTGCGCAGCGCCGCGAGTTGCTGGTCGGCCGCTTCACCGTCGTGGAGTTTCATGCCGTGTTGTGCAAGCGTGTCGCGGATCTGGCGTAGCTGCGCCGTGGTGAGGCGTTCCTCGGAAAGTTTTTGCGGGGTGGTTCCGAATACCTGGGAAAGATCTACCACCGCGTGGCGTGCGATGGCGAAGGTAAGTTCAGCCTGGCGTTCACAAGCGCCTTCGATGCCGGTTCTCACGAGGGCGCAAGTGTCGAGGATGGCGGTCAGCGAAGCAATCCAGGACTGATTGTCGTGCTGCGAACGGAAGTATGCGAGCACGGGATAAGACAGATGGCTCTCCATCAATTCCGCGCACCAGAATTCCCATTCCTTCAAAAGTTCGCGTAAGGCGTTCTGACCTTGCGGATAACTGTAACGGCGCAGAAGTTCTCCCGCGGTGGGCGGCGTACCGGCGCGCGCATCAAGAAGGGAAATATTCACTTCGCGGCGGGAAAACGAGGTGTAGATAAAAGGGAGATAACCGACGATGACCGCAAGAAAACCGTAACCGAAACCCGCTTCAGTGATCAGCAGCGCGCGAGAAAGCGTGGAATGCGGGGAGACGTCGCCGAGTCCCAGAGTAAAAAAAGTGGTGCCGCTGAAATACAGGTCCATGAAAAAGTTCGGCTGGCCATCGGTCACATGGATAGAGGAACCCGCCCCATACTGCATCAAAGCGAAACTGAACACCAACCCCAGGGCCCAGATGATGATCAGGGCCAGAAGAGAAATCGGACCGTAAATGCCCAGAAGCGATTCGCGAGATTTGCGCGTGGGAATAAGATGGACGAAGAATTTCCACATTTTCCACGTGGTGCGATAAAAAAGACGCGTGACGCGAATTTTGCGGGTCACCCGGCGCGGCAGAATAATAGCTTCGAAGGCGTCCCACAGGACGATGATGAACATGGCGAAGCCGGTGAGTAACGCGCCGGGGATGGGAACCGTTTGCAGCATGCTAGTTTTTCAATTCAGTCTTTTCCAAAGACTACACAGAAGGATTGGAGTCTTTACGCTTCCAATCGCGCGTTGACGGAAATTTCCGCCTTGAAAAGTTTTGAAACCGGGCAGCCCGTTTCGGCAGCTTTCACGGCTTCATCAAATTTTGCTTTGTCGGCTCCGGGAATTTGCGCCACGAGATCGAGATGGCTTTTGGTAATGGAAAAACCTTCGCCGTCCTTCGCAAGCGTGACGGTCGCGGTGGTCTCGAGTTTCTTCGCGGTGAGCCCGGCCTTTCCCAGTTGGCCGGAAAGCGCCATCGTGAAACAACCCGCGTGTGCCGCGGCCAGAAGCTCTTCAGGGTTGGTGCCCACGCCGTTTTCAAAACGCGTGCTGAAGGAATATTGCGTCTGTTTCAAGACGCCGCTGTATGTGGATAACGAACCTTTGCCGTCTTTCAGGCCACCGCTCCAGACTGCCGATGCTTTGCGATCCATGTGATGCTCCTTTTATTCTTGTTGTGTTGATTTGCTCTCGTGAGTTCGATTCTCTGACAATGAGGAAGGGTATATTGACGGAATGAGGATGTCGAGCCGCAGGAGTGTTTGGGAATGACGGAAGCGTTGAAGCACACCGCGCACCGTCCATGGCCTTTGCCGCGCGGCCCGTGGATTATGGAGCAGGTGTGGCATGATTTGTTATTCGCGCACTGGCCGGTGTCGGTCGGCGCGCTGCGTGCATTTATCCCGGCAGAGCTCCAGATCGATACATTCGACGGGCAGGCGTGGCTCGGCGTGGTGCCATTTCGCATGTCGGGCGTGCGGCTGCGCGGAACGCCTCCCGTGCCGGGATTATCGAGATTTCCCGAATTGAACGTGCGGACCTACGTGATGCGCGACGGAAAACCGGGCGTGTGGTTTTTCAGCCTGGACGCCGCGAATCTAGTTGCCGTGTGGGGCGCGCGGATCGCATTTCACTTGCCGTATTTTCAGGCGACCATGAAGTGTGAAGAGCGTGATGGATGGATTCAGTATGCGAGTGAGCGGACGCACAAAGGCGCTCCAAGTGCGACGCTGGCAGGGAGGTACCGTCCTGTAGGCGAAGCGTTTGAGGCCAGTCGCGGCTCGCTCGAGTATTTTCTGGCGGAGCGCTATTGCCTGTATACCTGTCTCTTATACACATC
>CAXMLS010000844.1:0-5964 GCA_964194235.1 uncultured bacterium
CGGAAAGGGGCTTGTGGCTGGGTGTATGCAGCCGGATTGAACCAGAGCGTGGCGCTTGGATTGGAAACGTGCGGATTGCCAATTATGTCTGGTCGGACGTAATTAAAGTCCGCGTTAACCGACGGCGCGTTGGAAAGCGTGGGCGTGAACGCGAGTCCGGAATAAACCGTGGTGATACCGCTGAAACGCCATCCTCCGGCCACTGTATCAACGATCTTGGACGTGTTCGCCAGGTAGCGACGACCCTTCCCAAAGGGAAGCTCCCAATTGTGAATCAGCGTGAAGGCGTGCGTGCGGTCGAAGCTGGCTGCACCGTGGTCGTTACGGACGTTGTAGTTATCGGAGAAATTATAGCCGCCTTCTCCATTGGTCAGCGCCTTGGACCAGGTGTACGTGGCGATGAAATCCAAGCCCCGCGAGACTCGTTTCTGAGCTTTCAACTGCAAGCTGTGGTAACTCGAATTATCGCAATTGCAGACATCATAAATCGCCTGAGAAAGACCGAATTTGTGGAACGGACGACGAACATTAAAATCCGAGCCGGGTCCCGGAATGGCCTGATTTTCGTTGCGGTTCAGGTACAGATGTCTACCTACGTTGCCGACGTACGCGGCCTCCACCGAGAAGGACGGCTGAATCTGATGCTGCACCGTTAAGTTCCAGAAGTCGGCCAGCGGGATGCGATAGGAACCGGGCGTGTCGAAATAAAAGAATACGCTCACGCCGTCTGGCAGCGGGTATCTTCCGGTCGTGCCGATGGGAGGGTTCGCGGGAGGCGGTGGACCGCTGGTGAGAAACGTTGGAATGGCAGGGACGTACTGATTCGGCGAAGTTAAATTGTAAACGAACTGCACCGGTGGATCGATTTCGGGATTCTGTGCGAACACTGCGCCATAACCAGCGCCATTGAAGCCGCGTCCGTAGCCCGCGCGCACAACCGTCTTAGTGAAAAGCTGGTAGGTCAGGCCGAGCCGCGGAGCGAAGCCGAGATTGTACGGCTTGATGCCCATGTTACTCGGCACCGAGCCGACACCGGCAACCAGCACTTCACCAGTGTTGGGATCGAAGGTACCCGCGCTGCCGGGCTTGGTTCCCGTTTGCGGCAGATAATTCTCATAGCGAAGACCGTAAGTCAGCAGCAGCTTATGGGAGATGCGCCATTCGTCCTGGCCAAAGAAATACAGACGCGTTTGACGAAGACTGGGATAGAACCCGGGGCCCGTGAACTGTTGATTGAAGTTACTGGGCTGGCCGATCAAGTAAGAAGCTAGCGCTGCGCCCGTTGTCGCGCTGCCATTGGCGACGGAATCAACCGTAGCGTTACCCGTAGTGGAATCGGTGAAGGTGATTTCTCCCGCGCGGTGAGTGCTGCTGTCGATGCGTTTTTGCTGGGCTCGGCGGATGTCGACACCCCATTTGATCGTGTGGTTTCCGGATATCTTCGTCCAGTTGTTAACCGACTGAAACTGATTTTCGGTCTCGCCTAGCAGACAGTTGCAGTTGTTAACCCCCAGCGCATAACCAAAGTTGAAAGCGTCGGCTCCCTTTACATAGAAAGCAGGCATTCCGATAGTATCAGGGGTGTTTCGGTTCAACCCCTGCAGACCGGCATCGAGCGCTGGCGTTGTTTTTCCGCCATTGGGCGTATTGTTAGTGCGCACGCGATAGAAACCGAAACGTACTTCGGTAAACAAGGAGGGCGAAAGCACATAGGTATAGCCGAGAGCCAGACTCTGGTTCCGCGCCAGTGACTGACCGGCGAAACCGTTTGGCGTTGGACCTCCGGCAATCTCGCCGTAGGCGCCGGGTGCGTGCAACTTGAAATCGGACAGGCTGTAACGGCCGAACACGTGGTGGTTAGCGGCGATGACGTAATCCACGCGGCCGCTCCATAGACTGCTATCCGATTGTGCGCCGACCGCCGTCACGTAATTGTTGAAGTCCGCTCCGGCGTTAGCATTGGGTTCCGGTAAAAACCCCAACAGCTTTTGCATGCTTGGAGACGGGGTCAAAACGTTCAATTTTCCGCCGGTGGAGAACGCCTGACGGCCGGTGCCGTCAGCGTTTCCAGTCGTGGGATCGAATACCATGCCGGCCTGGGCAGGGACCACCGCGCCTTCAGTAGTGGTAACCAACAACTGATTGCCCGCGCCGCACGCGGAAGCTGAAGTCGAACCGTCAGCGCAAATAAAATTTCCGAGGAAACCGGAAAGATCGCCTGAACGCTCGCGATCGGTGGGCACAGTGGCGACCTGCGAGCCGCTAGTGCGCAACCGGCGCCCTTCATAGCTAAAAAAACCGAACAGCTTGTCTTTTTTGAGCGGCCCGCCGACCGTGCCGCCGTACTGGTTCCAGCGGATCGGCGGATTAATCTTGCTGAAGGGATCGGCGGCATTCATGATGTCGTTTCGGAAATATTCATACGCCGAGCCATGAACAGAGTTGGTGCCGGACTTGGTGGTGGCTTGCAGCAAAGCTCCGGAAACATTGCCAAACTCCGCGTCATAGTTGCTGGTCGTGAACTTGAACTCCTCAAGCGTGTCGGGATTTGGATTCACAACTGCGATACCAAGGGTATTACTGTGATTTTCCGTGCCGTCGAGGAGGAAACCGTTTGAATAGCCCTGCTGGCCGTTCACTTGCACCTGCGGATCCCCTTGCTGGTCTTCCGCGAGCGAGACCGCGCCGACCGTGTTTGGCCGCGCCGTTCCCGGAAGCGCAATCATCAGATTGAATAAATTGCGATCGAGGATGGGTAGCTTTTCAATTTCGTCGGAGGTCAGGCTGGTGCTGACATCGGCGCGATCTGTTTTCATGATGGGCGCTTCCACATTTACCGTAACGCTGGTGGTCGATGCGCCGATCTGCAGATGAACATCGACGCGCGTAGTTACATCCACCTGAACTACGCTGGCCGTGGTGAACTCCGCAAAGCCGGGCGCCGATACGTGGACCTCATAGTGTCCTGAAATAAGATGGGTCTGCGTGAAATTGCCGCTTGAATTGGTCTTCGTCTCGTAATCAATGCCACGTTCGGTATCCCGGATGGAAACCACCAGGTCCGGGATGGCGGCACTGCTCGGATCCGTGACGGTCCCGGTGATATTTCCGAATACCGCCTGGGCTACAGTCGCGGCGGAAATCATGAGCAGCAAAAACAACATAGCACCCAGCTTATGCGTCAATTTATTTTCTTTTGCCCTCATGATCTCCGTGCCTCCCTGTTTTTTAATTCTCTGAAAATCACAGCTGCACTACGGGTCAATCTGCTGCACGGTCGGCGCGCCCGTCGCTGGAATTAGACTTGGCGCGTCGGCGTCTTGACTAAGCTTGCGATAAGTATCCGTTTCAGCCTGCGATGCTGTGGCGTTTCCCACTGCTTTATAAGCCTTGGCAAGGAGTGCGTGCGGCACTTTGTTTTCTGGCTCAAGCCGCGCGGCTTCTTTGAGGTGTGGGATAGCCTCTCCGCTCTTCCCTACTTTTATCAACGTACGCCCGAGCCCGATATGGGCTTCTGCAAAATTTGGCTGCTGCGTTACGGCTCGCGAAAAATAATCCAGCGCCGAATCGTAATTTCCTTGCTCGCGATTGATTTCGCCGAGCTCGTATTCGGCCGAAGGATTGCGCGGGTCAATCGCCAATTCTTCCTGGAACGCACGTGTTGCTTCCTCAAGGGATTCCGGTGTGCGCGCGGTACCAAGAAGGATGACACGCCCCAACCGGTAGTGGGCACCGGGTAAATTCGGAACCCGCTGCAAAACGTTTTCGTACTCCCGCCTGGCAACATCATACCGTGCGAGACTTTCCTGCACCTGCGCGTTGGCGAAATGCATCCACGCCGAGTCGGGAGCCGAGCGCATGAGATCGGTCATCAGCTCGTAAGATCGATCCGCGTAACTTCGGGAAACCTGGAAGAGAATTTCCGCATCATTTGGATACCGCCGCAAGAGTTCTTCACCAGTGTCGATGGCTTTGTCGGGCTGCTTCATTTCTGCGTAAGAGTGTTGAAGGTGCAGGCCGATAAGGCGTCCAATTTCCGGATCGGCGGGCTTCTCGAACTCCGGCGCGAGAATTGCGACGGCGTCAGCATTGCGGCCCAATTCAGCCTCGCAGATACCGATCATCACTTTTGCCTGGGGCATTTGCGGCCTCAGCGATACGGCTTTTGTAAATGCGGCAAGTGCTTCGGCGGGGCGTCCCTGGAAATAATACGCGAGGCCCAGATTAGCGCGCACCTCGGGATTCGTTGGCGCGAGTTTCACCAGCTTTTCAAGCGCTGCTGCGGCTTCCGGCCAGCGTCGCGCCTCGAGCGCGTTGTTTGCCTCTTCAGACAATTTCGCGCCGTAGGATTCGGTTGAAGAACTTTGCACATTGCGATTCACAATTGCGGCTGCGGAGATGACTGGGTTCGAGCCAGTATGCGTCGTGCTCTTCGGCGCGGTGGCAAATTTGGACTGCGACAAAGCTATCGGCGCCATCACCAGACCGGAGGCTGAGGCAAGAGCCCAGGGCAGTACTCGGATCATCGCGGCAATAATCAATCGTTTCGTTATGCGCATGTCCTTTAGCAAATCCCTCGCTTAGAAATTCGAGGCATAGAGAGGAGAGCCTAAACACTTTGCAACCACTGCTAAGCGGTTAGCCATGTTTGCGAGATCCGCGAATCGAATTTGAAGCTTCCCCAAAATTTCCCTCGCTCATTTGCGCCACGGAGTCGGGCGATTTTGCCAATTTTAGTTCCGGACTAACAGGCGGTGTCGCAAAATTCACACACAATCGGGTCCCATGTCAAACCATTTATTTGCACTTTCGAATGTGCAATGCGATTTGACTGCAACCGCCATTATTTGAGAAGCGCTTACATATTGACATCGAGTGATGCGTGGTTTCTCAAGTCGTCGTCATTCTGCGGGCGCCCACGAAAATCTTTGCATGAGAAATTCACGCTGGCTCCTGTTCGAGTTTTGATGGACAATCTGGATAATAAATTTCCACTGATGCAATCGCGAGTTGAGGTTTCTAGTTATCGGGGAACAAGATTGATCTGCAGCGTCCATTTTTGGAATTGAGATGGAGTCTCGGGGTTAACAGCCAATGAGGGCATTCACATGAGATACGCTACCTGTGTTTTGTTCGCGCTGTTGCTGTGCGGCGGCGCACTCGCCCAGAGTCATCCGGTTCACAATACGCATGCGCAAGCAATTTTAATGTCGGGAATGGGAGACCTTCATCACCCGGTATCCACCACCAATCCTGAAGCGCAAAAATTTTTCGATCAGGGATTGCGTCTGATCTATGCGTTCAATCACGACGAGGCGGCACGTTCATTTCAGCGCGCCGCGGAGCTTGATCCCAAGCTGGCGATGGCGTACTGGGGAATCGCTGAAGCCGTCGGCCCGAATTACAACGATCCCGCCAGTGAAGAGCGCTTCAAGCAGGCTCACGATGCCGTGCAGAAGGCCATCGACCTGTCGGCAATTGCATCGCCGAGCGAGCAGGACTATATCCGGGCGATGGCCAAGCGGTTTCCCGCCGATCCGAATTTCGACTTAAAAAAGGCAGGGGAAGATTATCGCGATGCCATGCGTGAGGTCGCCAAGAAATATCCTGACGACCATGACGCCGCCACCCTGTTTGCGGAGTCGGGTATGGATTTGCATCCTTGGGGATTATGGCAACTGGACGGAAAACCCAGAGAAGGCACCGAGGAAATCGTTTCCACGCTGGAGTCGGTGATTAAGCGCGACCCTAACCACATGGGCGCGGTTCACTATTACATCCATGCAGTGGACGCGTCTGCGACTCCACAGCGAGCCCTTGCTGGTGCAAATCGCCTGGCGGCGATGGCTCCGACAGCGGGACACTTGGTGCATATGCCCGCGCATGTGTACATCCGCACTGGTGACTACGAAGCTGCGGTCCAGACCAACGAAAAAGCGGCGGTCGCCGACCGTTAATATATTC
>CAXMLS010000845.1:0-1738 GCA_964194235.1 uncultured bacterium
ACAGATTGCAGCGATGGACATTGGACAGACGGTGGTGATTGCGGACCGCGCTTGTGTCGCGGTGGAAGCGATGGAAGGAACGGACGAAACGATTACGCGCGCCGCGCGTTTGGCGGAAGGCAAGCCGCTGGTGGTGGTGAAGGTGAGCAAGCCGAAGCAGGATATGCGTTTTGACGTACCCGTGGTTGGACTATCGTCCATCGAACATATGTACCGCTCGGGCGCGACGGCGCTGGCGGTGGATGCGGGACGGACGTTGTTGTTCGATCGGGAAAAATTAATCGCGCTTGCGGATGAAAAAAACATCGCAATCCAGGCGTTTTCGGCGGTTGTTCAGGAACCAATAAACGCGAACAAGGGAATGATTCAGGAATGAGCGCCGCGGCGGAGCAATTGCAGCGCGTACCGGTGGCGGTGGTGGGCGCGGGAGAATTCGGGCGAAATCACGCGCGGGTATATCGCGAGCTTCAGAGCACGGAACTGATCGGCGTTTACGATCGAGATGCGGCGAAAGCGCAAGCGGTCGCGAGCGAATTTCACACGCGAGTCTTTGGCGATCTGGAAGAATTGCGCGGCTGCGTGAAGGCCGCGAGTGTGACCGTTCCAACCGCAGCGCACGCCGAGACGGGCTGCCGATTGCTGGAGATGGGGATCGATGTTTTGGTCGAGAAACCCATGGCGGCGAGTCTTCAGCAAGCGGATGCGCTGATCGTTGCGGCGAAAAAGAATGAGCGCGTCCTGCAAGTGGGGCATGTGGAGCGCTTCAATCCGGCGGTGATCGCTGTCGAGCCGATCGTGAACCGGCCGCTATTTTTTGAAGTGCACCGGCTGGGCGTGTTTACGGCGCGGAGTTTAGATGTGGACGTTATTTACGATCTGATGATTCACGACCTGGATATTTTGCTGGCGCTGGTGAAAGAAGCAGTGACGGAAGTGAAAGCGGTGGGGATTCCAGTTTTGACGAACAAAGTGGACATTGCACACGCGCGGCTGGAATTTGCCGGCGGAGCGGTGGCCAACGTGACGGCGAGCCGTGTTTCCACGGAGCGCGTGCGCAAGATGCGATTTTTTCAGCAGCACGAATATATTTCGCTGGACTACGCGCGGCGCGATGCCTTGCGCGTCGGCGTGAAGAAGCCGGGACCGCAGCCGGAGTTTGGTTTTGAAAAGCTGCCGGCTCCGGCGATCGAACCTTTGCACGCGGAACTGGCGGCGTTTGCGGAATCGGTGCAATCGCGACGAGAGCCGCGGGTGAATGGCGCCGCAGGACGCGCGGCGCTGGAATTAGCAGGCCGCGTAATGGCAAGCATCCAGGAACACGCAGAACGCGTCCAACTGGCTACACGCGCTGAGCAAAAGCCAGTTCAACTATGATTGAGCGGATTCTTGTACCTCTAGATGCCCGTCTTCCTGCTGGAGACGTAACGGCGACGACGCGGCGTCGGCCGACGACGATGGACGCGCGGACGCTGGTCCCCGCGATGCTGCCTATCGTCACGCTGAACGGGCACAGCAACATTCCTTCAAATCTTCCGCTGGAGTCCATCGCGACGCGCGTGGTGGTGCCGCGCGACATCGATCGCGAAGCGTATTCAGTGGTGGAAGATATTTCCATTCCGCTGCAAATAACGGAAATGGATCAGCGCATCGCGGTCCCGCAGGGCGCGGAACCTCCACAGCCGAGCGCAACGCGGCAGCTGGTGGATACGGAGCTGGTCGATCCAGACGTGTTCATGAC
>CAXMLS010000846.1:0-1847 GCA_964194235.1 uncultured bacterium
AAACGCGCGCGCGAGCCGAGACTTATCCAGTTCGGGTTGAAACTGTTCTTCTAGGGATTGGGATAGTCTCTTAACGAGACGGTACGCAACGCCGCTTTCTCCGCGGTCGAGAGGAAGTTGTGCTGATCCCGCCTGATTAAACTAGTTTTCATGATGGACACTGACTGCAGGGAAGAGACCTGCTGGTGACCGAGGGGTTGCCAGGTACGGAGATGATATGGCTGAGAAAATGCACGATGGATTGCAAAAAGAAATGGCGACTTATGAAAAGCGGACGCCCAAATCCGCCGAGGCCCATAAACGCGCATTGAAACGTATCCCGCTGGGAGTGGCGAGCAATTACCGCGCGTACGATCCCTATCCGTTGTTTGTGAAAGAAGCGAAGGGCAGTAAACTTCGGGATATCGACGGGAATGAGTACATCGATCACAACTTGTGCTTCGGAACGTTGATGGCGGGGCATTGTCATCCGGCGGTCGTAAGAGCGATTGAAGGTGTGCTGCACGCGGGCACAACGTTTGGCATGCCTCACGACATGGAGTGGGAGCTGGCGGAAGAAATTTGCGCGCGCTATCCGGTGGAGATGGTGCGATTTGGATCGAGCGGCACGGAAGTAACCATGCACGCTTGCCGCATGGCGCGCGCAGCGACCAAGCGCGAGAAAATTCTAAAGTTTGAAGGCTCGTATCACGGATTGCACGACACCGCATTGGTGAGCGTGAAGCCCAAGGCGGAAGAGTACGGTGACCCCAACGCCCCGAATTCCGTGCCGGGCGGAATGGGCATACCAAAGGGCACTGTTGAGAATGTAACGATCGCCAGCTTCAATAATCTGGGCAGCGTGGAAAATCGCTTCAAACAATTCCCGGGACAGATCGCGGCGATCATCCTCGAGCCCATTTTGATGAACGTCGGCTTGTGCATGCCGCAAGCGGGTTTTTTGCAGGGGCTGCGCGACATTGCGACGAAGAATGGGGCTCTGCTGATTTTTGACGAAGTGAAAACCGGCGCAAAGCTGGGCTGGGGCGGAGCGTCGGAATATTTCAACGTGAAGCCGGACATGATTTGCCTGGCAAAATCCATCGGCGGCGGCGTACCGCTCGGGGCGTTTGGCGCCAGCCGCGAAGTGATGGACCTGATTTCGCAGCACAAAGTTTTTCACGGCGGCACGTACAACACGAACCGCGTTTCGATGGCGGCCGGGCTGGCCACGTTTCGTGAAGTGCTGACACGCGAAAATTACGCGCACGTCGATAACCTGAGTAAGAAGCTTACCGAGGGCTATCGTAAAACCGTCGCCAAGGTGGGCTTGCAAGCGTACGTGGCCAGCGCGGGCGTGAATGGCGCGTTGATGCTGTACCCGCACGAAATTCGCAATTACCGCGATTGGACGGCGATCGATATCGACCTGTGGCGGCATTACTGGTTCGCTATGGTAAATCGCGGCGTGCTGGCGCAGCCGTACTGGTGGGACGAACAGTGGACGATCTCGGTGCAACACACGGAAGCGGACATCGACAAGCATCTTGCGGTGTTTGAAGAAATCGCGCCGGCGCTCGCACATGCGCAGCAGGAACGCGGCGTTGCATTCGTGGGTGCGGCCGGGCACTGACGCTTGTTGGTGGCGGACGTGAGCGGGAATCCGAGGCCTAGTCGCGCGAATTTAATTAGCGGGCGATTAGCGCGGAGTATTTGACGCCGCGCGTTGTAGCGCAAACATTGCTTTAGAAAAATCGGCATGCGCCGGGAAAATTATGTCGACGGAAGTCAGCGTGCCGCTTGCCAATGTAGTGGAACCCCAGGCCCCGCGGTTACGGCGTGTTTTGGGACGCTGGGACCTGGTGCTG
>CAXMLS010000847.1:0-4170 GCA_964194235.1 uncultured bacterium
GATGTGTATAAGAGACAGGACTATAACTGAGTAGGGTGGTGGCGTCAAATTTCTGGCGTCCATTCAGGGAATTGGTTTGCGGGCGGCGAAGTGCGGGTTGTCGCGCTGAATTTTCCCTGAAGGAAGTTTTACCACCGTCAGTCCTACCACGGGCGCTTCGGTGACCGCAGTTGCCGCGAGCGCAACTTTTGCCGTGAAAATTGCGGGATTTTTAGAAACGCAATAAAAATCTACTACCAGGTTTTGTAGAGGGTGCCTTCGGAGGAGACTCGATCGGAATTCGAGTGGACGTCGACGATTCCGCTTCCGCTTTGTTCGGGGCTCAGGACTACTTCATCGAATTGCGTTTGCCAGTCTTTGGCTTGGGTGATGGGGTCGATGGGAACGATGCGGAGATATCCGGCTTGCTGCAGCGCATCGAGCGAGTCTGGAGCGGCTTGCTTGTCGAGTGTGTAGTTGTCGATGGCCTGGCGAATCACCATCAGATCTTGTTTGAGGGTGGCTTCGCGCGCGCGGGTTACGGAGCGGTCGTAGCGGCCTGCCGCCATGCCGAGCAGGATGAAGATGATGGTGATTACGATCATCAACTCGATCAGGGTAAAGCCGGCGATGCGTGCGCGGGTTCTTCCGCCGGCAACGGTCTTGGCTTTGGAAAAGCCCGCGTCGGGACTGCTCCCTGCAGAGATTGCAACGGGTTTGCTGGGTCGGCCTGGCCGCGTCGCAACTGAGTGCGGTCGCAAGCGCTCGATGATGTTTTCCAATTTGCTCAACCTGCGCTCCGTCAAAACTTACCGATCCGAATATTCTGCTTCGTCCTACGCGTCAGCTTCGACTTGTAAAAAAAGTTCCGCCGCGATTACCACTCCGAATATTTTGTTCCGTCCTGGGCATTACCCTGCGATTTCGAGTACACGTCGAACACATTTTTTCCGCCCCAACTGTTGGAGTCTGGGTCGTCCTGCACTGCGCGCAAACCCCACTCGTTTCGCCCGGTTATGGGGTCCACGGGAATCTTGCGTAGGAAGCGAATTTTGCGATCGTTCCCGGCGCCAAGCTGCACGCCCTTCACCAGCGTTTCTAAATCCGGCGGATAGCCTTCGCTGCCCAGTTCCACGCGAATCTGATTGCGGTCGGCGGCGTCTTTGTAGCGGTCAATGGCGTCGCGCATTTCGCGGAGATCACGCCGCAGCTCGCTTTCTTTGCTGCGAATGACGGTGAACTTTGCAACTGGCAACGCCGCGGAAGCGAGAATCAGCAGGATGGAACATGCGATGATCAATTCCAGGAGCGTCATTCCCGCTTGAATATTGACGCGCGACGCGCGGAAATCAGTCTTTCCGCGAGATATTGTTCTAGACGCCCGGTGCAGCATTGGCTTTTCTCAGTGCGATGAATTCGCTCGCAGCATTCAGGAGCAGCAGAATCCTCAAGGTTGAACCTGCAAATTCGCTTCGCCAGCCACCAGCGGAATGGGTTTCTGTTGAGAATCCTTGGCGTTCACTTGCACGATGGAAAGCTTCGACGTGCCGGGCGCAAGTCCCTTGATCACGATGCCCATGAGGGTGCCGCTGCCGTTGACGCCGGGGGTATTCGGCTGGCGCGTGGCGGAGATGATGGCTTGCCCGTGCTCTTTGTCCACACGCGACACAATGGCAATTTCCTGGGTGCCGCCGGAGAGGAATCCGCCATGCTGCACTTCCTCCACGCTGACTACCGCAGGATTGTATTGCAGCAGCAACGGTATGGAGTAAAGATCGCTGACGTTATCGACCACGATGCCCACGGTGGCCGTTTGTCCGGCTTTCAAGGAGAGCGTTTGCGGCTCAAATCGAATTTTGGGGGCTTGCTGCGCTCCATCGGCGGCAGCGTTCGCCGCGTTGGGGTTGCCGCCCTCTACTATTGCCGGACCGCCTTGCGGGGCGTTCT
The DNA here is from genome assembly GCA_964194235.1 of uncultured bacterium. Classification (GTDB taxonomy): domain Bacteria; phylum Acidobacteriota; class Terriglobia; order Acidiferrales; family UBA7541; genus Acidiferrum. The sequence goes on from CAXMLS010000847.1 coordinate 1,927, forward strand.
GATTCGCCGGAAATTGCGATGTAGATTGTTGCGCGGCGGCGCCAGTCTCCATTACCGGCGTGCGTACGTCGGCCTCGCGGCGCACTTGTACGTTGGTTTCGGAACCGGAATACATCGGCCGCAAATTACCCTTCGTAAACTCCGGGATGCGAACGATGCGCGGAGTCAGCACGATCAGCACTTCATTTTCCTGGTGATCGATTTTGTCGTCGGAGAACAGGTAACGCAGGAAGGGAACCTTTGCCAGGCCCGGCCAGCCGTTCAATGTGCGCGTGTCGGTCTTTTCAAACAAGCCGCCCAGCACGTTGACTTCTCCTTCTTTCAAGCGAATATCGTGTTCAATTTTGCGCTGGCTGATAATCGGCTGCTGAATTCCGCCGATGGTGGAAGTGCCGGTCACCGAAGAAACTTCAATGATTACCTTCATGCTCACTTCGTGGTTGGGATGCACGCGCGGAGTAATGTCGACGTTAACGCCAACGTCGAGATACTGGAATTGCGTGTTGACCAACGGATTGACGCCCGTGGCGCCGACTCCGACGCCCGCCTGGAAGCTGCCCGTGGCTACGGGAACGCGGTCGCCGACACGAAGCTTGGCGGGCTGGCCATCGATGGAGCGAATTTCCGGGTTCTGAATAATTTTTGTGTAGGTATCGGTAAGGACCGCATTGGCAGTGATGCTCGGCAGGGTGACGCTGTAATCGCTGCCGTTCAGGTGCCGCAATTTATCAAAGGAAATTGTGTTGTTGGCGGTTGAGCCGGTGGTGGTCCCGGTGGTGCCGGTAGTGGTTGCGCCGGCGTTTGGATTGATGGTTACGGACGCGGACTGTATCGGCAGAATGCCCAAATCGCGCAAGCGGTCGGTGCGGGCCTGCAGGACTTCTACCTGGACAACAACTTCTGGCTTGGCCTTATCGATGTCGCGAATCATTTTTTCCGCGAGCAATAGCTTGTCGGGAGTATCGCGAACGATGATGGCGTTTTGGGAATTCAGCTGGTGAATGCGCTTCAAATCCAATAACTGGCGCAGGCCGGTGACGATTTCGGTCAAGTCCTGCGGCTGGACGGTGTTAGCCATGTAAAACGTTTTAACCACTTGCTCTTCGTAATCGCGGCGTTTTTGCGGCTGGTCGGGAATTACGAAAATAATGTTTTCAGTGACGGGCTTCCAGAAAGCTTTGCTTTCCAGGGAAACGATGTCCAGCGCCTGTTGGAGAGTTACGTTGTTTAGTTCCGTGGTGATGCGACGGGCAGGGAAGTCAGGATCGTAAATAACGGTCAATCCGGCAAGCTTGGCTACAGTGTCGAAGACGATTTTCGCGTCGTTGGACATCTTCAAATTGATGGGAGCGTGCGACAGCGGCTTGATCTCTGGCGGCATGGAGGCCAGCGGCTGCTCATTCGGCTCGGCGGGGACTTCGGCGGCGGCATCCGCGTCGCGGTTTTTGTCCGCGATCATGGCTACGGTCCTACGTAGTTCCTGATCGGCGACCGGGCTGGACGGATCGACTACCTGCGCGCGCTGGAATTCGGCCAAAGCGGCTTGCAGGTCGCCCTTTTTACGCAACTCCAGGCCCTGCTTCACGTGGAACTGCGAAGCTTCGAAGCGGGTCTGGTTTACTTTGATCTTTAAGCTGGCGTTATTGGGGTCGGCTTTGAGAGCTTGCTGGTAATAGGTGAGAGCGGCGTCGTAATCGCCGATAGTCTCTGCTTTGCGGCCCTGTCCGTACTCCGTTTGGCCTTTTGGGCAGCCGGCGGCGGCTATCCCGAGGCAAACACATAGAACTACATTCCCCCAACGTCGCATGAACTCTCCGGAGTTTCAATTTAGATCGCAGTCTAACACTCAGTTTAGAGGGCGGGCAAGGATTCCAAGGTTGGCTGTCATGGATAGAATACCCCCTTAGGGGGCGAATTTCCTAGCCCAGTTATTACGAGTCCGGCTATCATGACTTGTTGTGCCTAAATCGCAAAAAAAACCAGGGAAGACCGAGAAAGTGGAGGAGTTGATCGTCGCGCAAAACCGCGCAGCCTCCTACAACTATCATATTCTAGACAAGTTTGAGGCTGGGCTCGTGCTTCACGGGACGGAAGTGAAGGCGCTTCGCGAAGGCAAAGCGAATATACGGGACGCTTATGTGGATTTCAAAGCGAGTGGCGCTTGGCTGGCCAACGCGCATATCGCGCAATATTTGCCGGGTGGTCCGTGGAACCACGAGCCACTCGGCTCGCGCAAGCTGCTGC
>CAXMLS010000848.1:0-3782 GCA_964194235.1 uncultured bacterium
GATGTGTATAAGAGACAGGCATAATCTAGCGCGGCGAGCGAACCGGTTTCCGTGTAATTCACGTTATCGCGCGCCGACCAGGTGACCTCAGCGGTCTGCGGAGGAAGCGGGCGATACCACTCCATGGAAAGATCCGATTGCGGAATGGTGCGCCGGACCGTTTCCGCGGTGCCATTGCCCCACGTTTCGTAGCCGCGGCCAATGCTGTTGTGATTCATCGCGACGGAATCGAGGTACAGATGACTGAACGCTTCGCCAAAGTTCCACGTGGACACTCCCGGCATTCCCATCGCGGTCATCGCTTGTACTTCGTGAAAACTTAATTCGAGAAATTCAGTGTAAGTGATGGGATCGATATTGGGATTGTATGGGCCGGTGCCGTTCCAGCTCATCATCATCGGCATTCCTTCATGAAGATCGTGCACTACGGTCGGGTGCCATTCGTGAAACATGCGGTTCACCGCTTTGGTGGTTTCGTGGGTCTGTTGATGTGCATCGCGATTGATATCCACAAACGCATATTTCGACCAGTACGGCGGAGATTGCCGTCGCAGAGCGCCGTAGTCCGTTTTCCCTTTTAAATATTTGTAAAACCACTCGACCATTTTGTCGCGACCGTCGGGATTGGAAACGGGATTGATAAGCACCACGAGGTGACTCCGAATCCCCTGGATCATCGGCTGTTCCGAAACCGCGAGGCGATACGCCAGCTCCAGCGTCGCTTCGGTCGAACCAGTTTCGTCCGAGTGCAGCGCCGCGTTGAAATAATAGATGGGGCGCGAAGTGGAGATCAGTTGCTCTGCGGCGGCTTGATCGGTGCGCCGCGGATCGGCGAGCGCCGCAGTTGCCTCTTTCAAGCGATCGAGATCGCGAATGCCCGCTTCATCCGCGATCGCCAGCATCAAAATATCGCGTCCTTCTTCGCTGCGTCCGATGGTGAAGGCTCGCACGCGGGGCGACGAGGCGGCCAGCGCGCGGCAATAGGCGTGCGCTTTTGCGGTGTCCACAAATTCGCCGGCTGCGCCCGGGATGCGGCCGAGGAACGTGCGCGGTGATGTGACTGTGGACGATTCGGGTAAGTAGGAAACCCATGGAGAAAGAAAACGCGCATCTCCTGTTGCAGTAGCGATGGCCTCAATCGAGCCAGGTTCCGGCACGTCGGGACCAATTTGGTTTTTCGCCGGCGGGTAGGCGGCACTTTGCAGCAATGCGAATAAGAAAATCAAAAAATGAGTCATGTAGTTCTCCGCAAACAACGAATAAACATGCGCGTCGCTTTGTAATTTGGAAAGCGCGCGGAGTTTAGCACGGTTGCAAAAACGCGGCGAGCAGTTGAGCACTGGAGAAATCTGTGCGCGGCAAATGGAAGAGCCGTTCGAACGTCCGAGCGGCTCAGTGAATCGTTGTCAATTTGGTGACCAAAAGGTGAGAGTGAACTCAGCTCGATTTTTTTTGGCAAAAGGCGGAGGGCAAAAAAGTGGGTCATTCAGAAACGAATGACCCACGGTAAACATCATGATCGCGAAGCTAGCGTCGCACTACGGCTTGGCGTGAGGATCACGCTCGTTAGGATTGCCCTGTTGCGGGGGCGCTTGTTGGTGCTGTTGCTGCGGCCGAGGTGCCTCGTGCTGTTGAGGAGCCGGACGCTGTGCCGGCGCCGACCTTTCCGTATGTTGCGGCGGCCTCGAGCTGGAATTATTCGGACGCGGAGCGCTCGACCGTTCCTGAGGAGCACGTTGCTGGGGTTCAGAGCTACGCGTAGTGTTCGAGTGCTGGGTCGGACGGTCTGCCGTATTCGGCCGGCTATTGCTGGGCCTCGTCGTATTATTCGAGGCGTTAGGTCGATCCGAAGTTGCGCTCCGTGAAGTCGACGTGTGTGCATTCGCCGGACGATCGTTCGTGGTCTGGCGCGATGACGACCTGGTATTCGACTCGGTCGACGGCGCGACCGCGTTCGGCCGTTGCGTAGCGGTATTCGGACGATCAGTACGGTTACCGCGTGCCGTGTTCGTGTTCGAATTGGCCGCGTTCGCCTTTTGTCCACGGGAAGTAGGAGCCGTCACGCGCCCAGCCTGGGTCGCACGAACCACTCCCGGGCCCTTGAATACTGCTGGTTTTGATGTGGCTGCGACTACGGGCTTGCCGTGGTTCACAGATGCGAACTGTGATCGATCGGCTCGTGCCAGCTGTTCGTGTCGCTGCTGCACGCTGGTCACCTGGACGTGACGTTCCTGCGCCGCCTGCTGTTCTCTCGCCGAGGCCTGCGCCTGGATCCCGCCGTTGCCGCCGTTGTAGCTAACCCGCGTGCTGTTGTTGTAATTGTTGATGACTGTCGTGTTGTACGTATTGTGGATGACGTTTACGTTCACATTATTCACGGCGCGATTGTAGGCGAAGCGGTCGCCATCCCAACGCCCGCCCAGATAACCTTCGCCAACGTATCCGTAACCGTAATTCACGCCTCCGTAGAATCCAACGTGCGGTCCCCAGTAGCCGACATGCCACAAATACCCGCCACCATCACCGTATCCCCAATAGCCGGGCGTCCATAGAACGCCGATGGAAGGCGCCAGGACCCAGGTACCGGGCACCCAGTAGTAATCATCGTCATCATAAGCCCAATAACCAGGAGTCCAGATGTATCCTTCGCCGGGGCAGATCGGCTGCCGGTACACCGGCAGTTCCGGCGGAGCGAAACCCACCGCAATGCCTACGCTGATTTGCGAGAAAGATGCCGCCGGTATGGCGAGCATGATCATCGCGAACAACAAAGTTCGAATGGAACGGATTGTGCGCATTTGGCTCCTGTTCCTGATTATGCGTCGGCTGCAGGATGGCTCGACAAGGTTCTGAGCGTCAGGCTCTGTAAGTGTAAACCCCTTGGAGCGTGGAAAGTCGCATCACACCAGCACACCGGTTAGAGGGTGCCCTTTTGCGCCGTTGGTGGCCTTTCCTCGCGTAATGCTATGTAAGTTCTACGCCTGGCGCATCGATATCGGGTATGGAAACTCGACGGGCCTAAATTTTCCGGTCAACGACCATTCGTGGTACAAAAAATATGGGTTTCTTATGGCGACTGCCTTGGGAAGGGAACTCTTGCGGATACTAATTGCTGATGATCATGAAGCTGTGCGCAAAGGCGTCTGCGCCATGCTTTCCCCTCGAAAAGATTTGCAGGTATGCGGCGAGGCCGCAAATGGCAAGGAAGCCATTGAAAAGGCCAATGCGCTGAAACCCGATCTAATTATTCTGGATATCACGATGCCGGTGCTCAGCGGCTTTGAAGCTGCCCGCGAAATTCGCAAAAATTTGCCCAACGTCCCCGTACTTATTCTCTCCATGCACGAGAGCAATCAACTCATCGAGGAAGCCAAAAAGTTGGGCGTTCAGGGCTATGTCACCAAGACCCAGGTTGGCCGGACGCTGTTGCTCGCCGTGGATGCGCTGCTGTGTAAGCAAACGTTCTTCCCAGAGCGGACTTCCGTCGCCGAACCAGTACTCCGGCAAGCTTAGCGCCGCCTTTTCTTACCCTTAAGACCCCGCCTCCGCGTTTTGTTCGCATCCCCGATAAGTGCTATAACTGCATCTGCCGCTAGCTTGATTCTCTGAAAGGGAAGGGTGCAGCAGTGGAAAAACCACCTGTGGGGGCCGACGCAAAGCCGTTCAGGCCTCGCATTGATGCTATGCAGATTTTGGTCGCAGACGATCATGACATCGTTCGCCGAGGCTTGAAACAATTGCTGAGTTCCAGACCTGGCTGGGAAGCTGTCTCTTATACACAT
>CAXMLS010000849.1:0-2083 GCA_964194235.1 uncultured bacterium
TCATTACACGAAAACCCGCATCCTCTAACACATCCAGTGCGGCGCGGCTGGTTTCAGGATGGAAGTAGTTGTTAAATGTGTCCACCCAGAGAATCACTTCGGGCGATCCTGAGACAGGAAAGGGGTCATGCTTCGCGTGGCCACTTGATATTGCCAATCGCCGGCCTTTAAACCACCGCTGAAAACTTTCAGAAGCAAAACTAGGTATCTGCCGCTGCGGGGCTAAACCCAATAGCTTATTCAACAGAGGACGGACCACAGGCGAACGATTGACGAAATTTACAAGCGAAGGAAAAGACGCTGCAAGCCGCGCCCAGTGATCGATCAGACCGAAGGCATAGGCATGAAGCGGTCGAAGCTTGTTTTCGTAGTAGTGAGACAAAAACTCTGCCCGGTAGGTGGCGATGTCGACATTCGCGGGACATTCCGACTTGCAGGCTTTGCAGGAAAGACACAAGTCGAGAGCTTTCTTAACATGTTCGTCGTGCCAGCCATCGCGAACGACTTCGCCCTGCAGCATTTCAAAAAGCAAATGAGCCCGGCCACGCGTGCTGTGCTCTTCTTCCAGCGTCACCATGTAGCTGGGGCACATGGAACCGCCATCCTGCTTACGGCAAGCACCGAGGCCAATGCATCGCAATGTGGCTTTGGCCAGCGACCCTTCGTCGTCGGCGAAGGCAAAATGCGTCTTCGGTTCGAGCGGCTTGTAGTCCGCGCCAAGCCGCAAGTTTTCGGTAGGCAAATAGGCGTCCACCACTTTGTGGGGATTTAATTTGTTGCCCGGGTCCCAGACGGATTTGAATTCTCGGAAGGCCGCGACCAGTTCGGGCCCAAACATTTTGGGAAGCAGAGCGGCACGCGACTGTCCATCACCGTGCTCGCCGGAGAGCGAACCGCCATAACTTACGACCAGGTCTGCCGCGCGTTCGATGAACTCGCCGTACTTTCGAATGCCATTTTCAGTTTGCAGATCGAAACTGACGCGCATGTGAATGCAGCCGTGGCCAAAGTGCCCGTAAAATGCTCCACGGTATTGATATTCATTCATTAACTTCCGAATATCGCGAAGATAGGCGCCCAACTTTTCCGGAGCTACCGCGGCGTCGTCCCACCCTTCCCACTTCGGCACGGCCCCGGGTGCGAACGCTGCGGCGCGAGGGCCGGACTCACGAAGCTGCCATACAAACCGCGCTTCGCTGCTGGTGTAAAGCCTGGCGGTCGGAGGATCCGATACCTGTTTCAATCGGTCGATAAGCTGCTGCGCGATATCTTTTGAGTGGGCCGGATCGTCGGAACCAAATTCAACAAGCAAAATCCCGCGGCCTTCGGGCAAAAGATCGAGATGCGGCGCGCCTTTTTGCTGGAGCCCATCCACGATGCTCCCTTCGAAGCCTTCAAGACCGATTGGATGAAACTCAAGTATTTCTGGAACATGGTCCGCCGCGAGGAAAGCATCCGCGTAACCAAGGCCGACCAACGTTCTGTGCTGCGGACTGTGGATAAGCTTTAATTTAGCCTCGAGCACGATGGCGCAAGTGCCTTCTGTTCCGACCAGCGCGCGAGCGAGGTTAAAACCGTTCTCCGGCAGGAGTTCGTCAAGGTTATAACCGGACACTCTACGGGGGATTTTTGGATAACGCGCGCGGATAAGTGGACTGTACCGATCTCGAATGGCGCGCAGCTTCGTGTAGATTTCAGATTCCCGGCCACCGGCATTTATTTTTTGCGCAAAATCTTCGTCACTGGTGGAACCGACAGTGATCTGCGTGCCGTCGTAAAGGAGAATTCGCAGTTGCTCGACATTGTCGACGGTTTTTCCGCCCAGCAGCGAATGGGTGCCACAGGAATTGTTGCCGATCATGCCGCCGATGGTGCAGCGATTGTGGGTGGAAGGATCCGGTGCAAAGGTGAGTTGGTGATCTTCCGCGCGGTTTCGCAAAGTATCCAGAACCAGCCCTGGCTGCACACGCGCGAACTTCTGCCCTGGATTTAATTCAAGAATTTTGTTCATGTACTTCGTGAAATCCAGAATCACCGCAACGTTGCAGGACTGGCCAGCCAAACTGGTGCCCGCCCCGCGGGG
>CAXMLS010000850.1:0-7755 GCA_964194235.1 uncultured bacterium
GATGTGTATAAGAGACAGCACGTACACTAACTCCGTCGCGGTTCCGTTGCTCTTCAGCAAACAATACCGCGCGGGAGCTTGCGATTTCGACTTGCGCCATTTGTTGGTGGGTACGTTCATCTGGGATGTTCCGGGACCTAAAGAAGGGATTGCTTCTTACATCGCGGGGGGATGGGAATTGGGCAGCATCGTCACCGCCACCAGCGGCGCGCCGTTCACCGTGACGTTTGGCGGTGGAGACGATCCTTTAAATACCGGTTTCAATGGTGACTTTTCAATGGACTACGCCGATCTCGTTCCCGGATGCAACGCCACTCCCGGAGTAACTCGCGATGCGCAGGGACAGCCGATTGGATTCAACGTCCATTGCTTCACCGCCGCACCCGCGGTGCCGAACGGGGTGCTGGTTGGAAATTCCGGCCGCAACCGCTTCTATGGACCGGGCCTAACGACAGTGGATTTCTCGGCCTTCAAGAACTTTCATTTCAAAGAGCGGATTAAGTTACAGTTTCGAGCCGAAGTTTTCAACATTTTGAACCACACAAATTTTGCCGCACCTAACTTCCTGAACGATGCCAACAATTCCATTGACACCGGGAACGCGGGGGTCTTGGGTTCAACATCCACTCCGTCTCGCCAGATGCAATTGGGACTGAAACTTGTTTTCTAACACCGAAGATTACTCTGCGAGGTCGTGTATCCCGCATGCCCGGCCTCGCGTTTCACTTTTCGCGTGTTCGACTACTGGATCCTGAAATATTGCCACTTCGCCAATGCCCCCCGACGCTGATAGTGTGTTCATGATTGAAGAAACGAGCGAGAAAATTTCCGCAGAAACGCATGTCCGCTCGCGTTCCGATTGGTTCCGGCAAAAAAAATCTATGATCACGCGATCCGATCGCACGTCCAAAATTTGGTCGGTGATCCGCGTCTCCAGCGGCAATTTCCTGGAGATGTATGACTTTATGGTATTTGGTTACTACGCGGCCGCGATCGGCAAAGCGTTCTTCCCGAGCGGAAATCCTTATTCGTCTTTGATGCTCTCCCTCATGACCTTCGGGGCCGGCTTTCTCATGCGTCCGCTCGGCGCCATAGTTCTGGGAGCCTATACGGACAAACATGGCCGCCGCGCGGGGCTTCTGCTCACGCTCGGCATGATGTCTGTCGGCATCTTTTCAATTGCTTTCATGCCCGCCTACGCAACCATCGGCGTACTCGCTCCGCTTCTAGTTCTGTGCGGGCGCCTGCTCCAGGGATTTTCCGCTGGCATGGAACTAGGCGGGGTTTCGGTATATCTCTCCGAAATTGCAACCCCTGGCCACAAAGGTTTCTACGTTAGTTGGCAATCGGGCAGCCAGCAAGTAGCTGTAATGTTCGCCGCATCCATCGGCGTAGTCCTGAATTCCTTCCTGCCTCTGCAGAAAATGGATGCCTGGGGTTGGCGCGTGCCTCTCCTCCTGGGCTGCGCGATCATTCCGTTTCTTTTTAGGCTCAGGAGGTCATTACAGGAGACCGACGAATTCATAGCCCGTAAGCAGCGTCCAAACACGTCCGAAATTCTAAGGTCGTTGACTGCGAACTGGCGGATCGTACTCATCGGAATGATGATGGTCACTATGACCACCGTTTCTTTTTACATGATCACGGCGTACACGCCTACTTTTGGAAATTCTGTTCTTCACCTCGCGAGCATGGATAGCCTGATCGTTACCTTGTGCGTGGGAGCGTCCAATCTTTTCTGGCTTCCGATCATGGGCTCGCTATCCGACAGGGTAGGGCGGCGTCCGTTGCTCTTCGCTTGCACGATACTCATGTTGCTCACCGCTTATCCTGCGATGTTGTGGCTGATTTATAATCCGTCTTTCGCAAGACTTTTGACCGTCGAGTTGTGGCTATCCTTTATATACGGCAGCTACAACGGCGCTATGGTCGTGTACCTGACGGAAATCATGCCTGTCGACGTCCGCACTTCCGGTTTCGCACTTGCGTACAGCTTGGCCACCGCCATTTTCGGTGGTTTCACCCCGGCCCTAAGCACTTACCTCATCCACGTCACCGGAAATCGCGCCGTTCCTGGCCTCTGGCTTTCGGCGGCGGCGGCCTTTGGTCTCGTCGCCGCCTTTTTAGCAAAACCTCATAACACTTCGCTTCCGAACAGCTCTTCACTTGCGAACACCTCTTCACTGCCGACCACTGCTTAACTTCCGGCCACTTTGTCGGGGAACAGGAGGAGTAATTTTCCCGGCTTCATTCGAGCAAAACCGTTTGAGGATTGGAAACAAGGTTCATCAACTTACCCGACTAGCGCCTTCAGCGCTTCAGAGAAAATTTTAGTGTGATAATCGATGTTTTCCTGAGTTGTTGCAGGTGACATCAGGGCCATATTGTGGAATGGCGTCAGCAGGATTCCGCGATTCATCGCGTACAAGTGCATGAATCGTTCCAGTTCGAAGTCCATGGCGTCGTGCGCCTCGCTGCCGTTACGCGGACGCTCACGTGAAAAAAGATATTCCGCGCGGCAACCGAGCCGGCTCACGTGCCACGGTAAATCAAAATTGGCTATAGCCTGTTCGACGCCTGCGGCCCAGCTTTCGGCGAGTGGGATCATTCGATCAAACGCTTCTTGGGTCAAAACGTTGCCAAGTGTGGCGCGCATGGCGGCAAGTGAGAGCGCATTGCCTGCGAGTGTGCCCCCGATGCCGCCGACATCGCAGTCCTCAAGCTCCAGCCTTGACGCGATAGTTTCGGCAACCTCTTGGGTAAAACCATAAGCCGCACCAGGGACGCCGCCGCCAATGGGTTTCCCGAATACCAAAAAGTCCGGATCCAAATTTTCGGCGCCGGTGTAGCCCCGGGGCCCGGCACAAATAGTGTGGGTTTCGTCGATAATCAGCAGGCTTCCGTGCTTGCGAGTGAGTTCGCGCAGACGTTGGTGATAGCCCGCATCGGGATGCACGATGCCAATATTGGTCATGACGGGCTCGACAAGGACGCAAGCTACATCCCCAGGCTCTAGCGCTTTCTCAAGCGCGTCGAGGTCATTGAACTCGATAACCTTGGTGGTGATCGACGGATTGACGGGTGGGCCGATGTTTCCGCGGCGCGGCTTTGATAGACCGTCTTCCAGCGTGATGAAAGTTTCGTCCACCGTGCCGTGGTAGCACCAGTTGAAGACCAGGATTTGGCTACAGCCGGTGATATGACGAGCGAGCCGGATGGAAAACCGGTTGGCATCGGTGGCGCTCAGCGCGAATTGCCAATACGGAAGCCGGAAGCGCTTTTGGAGCTCTTCTCCGACCCAGACGGAATCTTCCGTAGGCAACATCAACGTGATCCCGTGAGCGAGTTGCTGCTGTGCTGCCAAAACCGTGGCCGCAGGCGAGTGACCCGTCATAGCGCCCGTATCGCCGAGGCACAAATCGATATAGCGATGACCGTCAACATCGACAAACTCCGCTCCGTGAGCTTCGCGCACAAACGGTGGGAACGCGCCCGCCCATTTGGCCATCCAGTTCATCGGCACTCCGCCGAGCAGGCATTTGCTGGCGCGCTCGAAGAGCGTTTTGGATCTGGGACGTTCGTTTATGAACTTCTCTCTTTCATACTCCATTAAAGACTGCAGGCGATCACGATTGATTGAGGGCATTCATTTTCTTCCGGAAGCATGGGCTAAATTAGGTGTCGAAAACGCCGCGAGTCTAGCTGACCATTGCCATACCGTCAAATCCGCGAGCTGTGAATGCTATAGTCGCCTCTACGAGCTCATGAACTTTACTAATTTATAGTAGCGTGCCAGAATCCCTGATCTGCCGAGGTTATTGCCGTAACGTACGTGCATTGTGCGGCCAGCATGTCGGCGACTTAAAACGAGGTCCAAGTGAGTTCCTCAGGTTTACAGGTCGATACTGTGGTCGCCTCTCTCCCGCCGCTGAAACTCTTCGTCAACGGGCAATGGGTAGAGTCTGAATGTAAAGAACGTATCGACGTCGTCAATCCTGCCACTGGAAAGCTGCTTGCCTCGATTCCGCTGGGCTCCGCGCGGGACGTGGCTCTAGCTGTCGAATCTGCCCGCAAAGCTTGGCAAGGATGGCGTCTCACGCCCCCGTTTGAAAGAGCCGCCGCCTGCCACCGTATTGCTGACCGCATTCTTGCTCGCAAGGAAGAGATTGCCTCCATCATCTCGCTGGAACAGGGCAAACCTTATTTCGCAGAAGCTCTTCCGGAAGTGGAAGAGACCGCAGAGAATTTCCGAATTGCCGCGGAAGACGTGAAACGTCTGGAAACCCCGATTATTCCAGCGCGGGATCCTAATAAACGTCTATTCACGTTCAAGGTAGCCATCGGCACATGGGCCATCATTACTCCATGGAATTTCCCTACCGTGATTCCGTCCGAATACTTCGGACCTGGCCTCGCTGCAGGTAACACCATCGTCTTCAAACCTGCAGAACAGACGCCGCTTGCCGGGTTCCTACTGACGCAGTGCATTGCGGAAGCAGAACTCCCGCCCGGTGTTTTCAACCTTGTTTCCGGTGATGGCCCGACTACAGGAGACGCTATCGTAACGCATCCCGGTATCGATGGAATCGGGCTGACCGGAGAGACTACCACCGGCGACACAATTCAGCGGCGCGCTGGAGTGAAGAAATTACTGATGGAACTTGGCGGAAATGGTCCGCAGATCGTTCTTGAAGATGCCGACCTCGTCCGCGCAGCCAAGGCTGCGGCATTCGGCGCCTATTTCAACGCCGGTCAAGTTTGCTGCGCAACGGAACGCGTATTGGTGGACCGCCGGGTCCATAACGACTTCCTCGATCTAGTAATTCAAGAAGCGAAAAACATCCGCGTTGGGGATCCTTTCCTTTCAGACGTCAAGATGGGTCCGATGAACAACGTATCGGTGCTGGAAAAGACGGAACGTCACCTGGGAGATGCCCTGCAAAAAGGCGCTCGCATCGTTTTTGGGGGTCGTCGTGCTTCGGGGCATCCGACGAATATGTTTTTCGAGCCAACGGTCATCGACAACGTAAGCGCCGACACGCTGCTGAATAAAGAAGAGACCTTCGGACCAGTAGTTCCTGTGATAACGGTGGACGGTTACGATAAGGCCATCGATCTTGCCAACAGCACCGGCTACGGCCTGCAGATGGCGGTCTTCACGAGAGATATCGACAAAGCGTTTTATTTCGCCGATCGTCTTCGTTGTGGGAACGTCGTGATTAACGATACGACTGACTATTGGGAAGCGCACGAACCGTTCGGCGGGGGTGGTGGAACACGAAGCGGTTACGGCCGCCTCGGCGGCCGGTTCACTTTCGACGACATGACCCACCTTAAAACAGTGGCGCTGCACGTCAACAATTTGAAATAGCGACCCAACACGGGCGCTTTGGAAAATCGGCGGCGGCTCAGGTGCGCGTTGGAAAGACATCAATGAAATTCGCGGTCCTCGGTGCAGGGATGATGGGTTGTGCGGTGGTGCACGATCTGGCGCATTCCAAGCGGGTTAATACAATTCTTGTTGCGGACTATGATTTTACCCGCGCTAAGGCGGTCGCGCGCCAGTTCGGTGCAGGCAAAGCAAAACCAATTCGTTCGGATGTACGCAATGTGCCAGCTCTTGCGACGCTTCTCTCCAACTATGAAGCTGTTTTGAATTGCACGCAGTACTACTGGAATTTACAAGTAATGAAGGCGGCGCTAGAAGCTCGCGTCCACTACTTGGATTTAGGCGGTCTCTTCTACACCACTCGCGAACAGTTGCAGTTCAACGATAAATTCCGCCGCATCGGCAAGCTGGCGATTCTGGGAATCGGCAGCGCTCCCGGTATCGCCAATGTCATGGCGCGATTCCTTGCGGATCAACTCGACCGTGTGCAATTCATCGGGGTGTACAACGGAAGCCGCGATTTTCAACGCTATCCGGATGCGTTAGCATTTGGGTTCTCGGTCGCCACGATTCTTGATGAACTCACGATTCCACCGATGCATTTCGTGAACGGCCGATTTGAATCTCGTGAGCATTTCTCCGGTGCGGAGCCGATGACCTTTCCAAAGCCGATCGGCAAGCTGGTGATGCGCCATTCTATCCATTCCGAGGTGGCCACTCTGCCGCTTAGCTTTCGGTCCAAAGGTATTCAGGAAGCTTTTTTCAAGATCAACTACGATCCGAAGCTTATCGAAGTAACGCAGACATTGGCCGGAATCGGTCTGCTGGAGCAAACACCTGTAACTCTCGCTGGCCAGAAAGTATCTCCGCGCGCGCTCCTGGAACATTTGCTCAAACTTCGTCCACCTTCGAACAAAGTTCCGAAAGACCTCGAAACCATCCGGGTCGTCGTTCGGGGTACGACGGCCGGCCGTGCCAAAACCCTTTCGCTCGATGCCACGACGCGATACACCACGCGGCCGGCTCTGAGCGCGGTTGCCAGAGACACCGGCTACCCCATGTCCGTGGCCGCACAAATGATCTCCGCCGGGGAGATCTCCGCAATCGGGGTCCGACCTCCAGAGACTGCGATTCCTCCGCGTCCGTTTCTCAAGCGATTGCATAAACGTGGCATTCGCATTTCCGGATCAGGATGGCTTTAGTTCGACTCTTTGGCTACTCGAAAAATTACCGTTATTAGGCCACTGCATTGCACTTCTACTCCGCCAGCAACATACTCGCAATTAACGCCACCACAATCCCCACTCCCTGGCGTATCGTCAGCTTCTCGTGCAGGAACCCTATGCTCAGCAAAATTGTTACCAGCGGATAGAGCGCAGACAGAGTAACTACCGTCGATGCTTTTCCCTGGTCCAAAGCGGCGAAAAAAGTCAGGAAACCTACGAATGCCAGAAATCCGCCGAGAGCTGCCCAACTAAATCCCGGCGCGCTCCATTCGATCTTGAATTTCTCAAGAGCAAGTACCAAGAGCGCGAACACGATGATTCCCACGGTTTGAAACAACAAGGCCTGTCGCGGCTTTGCGTAGTTGGCGGCGATCTTGCTGCACACTCCCCACAGGCCCCAAGTCACTACCGTCAGCACCGCGTATAAATACCAAATCTTCAAGGTTCCTCCCTTTTGCAGTTGGACATATATGAAGCCGCGTCATTGTAGTCAGGAGTGTGGAAATGTGCGAGCAGGATGTACTCCAATCAACGCTTTCTAAAGCATCCGCGTTCAAGCGGAGCAACAGGTTTTAATAGAATCTCCTTAGCCGTGCCGTTTCGTTCCACCACGGATTTAGTAAGTATGAAATTTTTCAGACTGCCACCGCGTATCATAAACTGACACGAAACCATGCCTGTTTCCGCGCCCGCTATCGAACTCGACCATATCTCCCGTCACTACTCTATGGGCGTTACCAGCGTCCGGGCTGTCGATGACCTCTCACTCTCCGTCGCACAGAATGAATTTCTCGCGTTACTCGGCTCTTCCGGTTCCGGCAAGTCCACGCTTCTAAATCTGATTGGCGGCCTTGATCGCCCCACCTCCGGCTCGATTCTTGCTGACGGCCAGAATATCGCAGCCCTTTCCTCGCTCGAGTTGGCCCGTTATCGCCGCAACACCATCGGCATGGTCTTTCAGTCCTTTAACCTTCTGACGCGAATGACCCTTGAGGAAAATATCGAGCTCCCTCTTCGCCTTGCCGAAGTCGATCGCGCCGAGCGACCTGCCCGCGTGCGCGAAGCTCTTGAACGTGTGCGCCTCACGCACCGCATAGGCCATCGGCCCGTCGAACTCTCCGGCGGCGAGCAGCAGCGCGT
>CAXMLS010000851.1:0-3858 GCA_964194235.1 uncultured bacterium
GATGTGTATAAGAGACAGAGGTAAGCGTGTGCAGTCCGCTGCCGTCTGCTCCGACCACATACAACTTGGTCCCTTTGCCCTTCTCCTCAGACATAAACGTGAGGTGCAAGTTGTCTGGAGCCCACGACGCCGTTGCCAGGGTTCCCGAAGGCGCGAGCCTCACTTTGTTGCTACCGTCAATGTCGCTTACCCATAGTTCGTTGCGGTCCCTGGAGGGAATGGTGATGTACATCACGTGTTTTCCATCGCGGGAGATGGCCGGCTGCGTCGCGTTTTCCGATGCGATGTCGATGGACTCCTTCGTCTTCGTATTATACGCAGTCAAAAATCCCGACGACTTCCCATTCACGATGTAAATGCCTTTCCCGGACGGGTCGGGCATCGGCGAGACATCTGGTCCGGTTCCGAATGTTATTTGTGAAAGTGATTTGTCCTGCAGCCCGAACTTCCAGATGTTCGTCAGCCCGTTCACAGTCCGGCTGAACAGTAAGCTTTTCCCGCTTTCGGCCCACACGACATCCCGTGGATCTCCCGGCACTTCGCCCAAATCATCCGCCTTTTGTGTGGCGGGATCGACATCGTACGCGTGAAAAACTTCGAGCGCCGAAACACTGTTGGCTGTGAGCACCAGCAAATGTTTTCCATCCGGGAACGGCAGTATCCGAGCCAACGGCAACGCCGTGGGATCTAATGCAAACACTTGTTCCTCTCCCATTCCGGTCCGATTCGCCCTAAATATCGCGCGGGATCCTCCCTTCGTGAAATAAATAAACTCGTGATCGGTAGACGGCGCCGGCGCTCTACCCGCAACCAGCCGGTGCGGATTTCCGCCGAGCGTCGGCACCGCCCAGCACTCGTCTCTGCCAAACACCCGCACATAATAAATTTCTGTCCCGTCGGCTGAGAAATTCGAGACCACCTTCTCGCCTTCATCATTCGTAAGTTGCAGCGGCTCGCCGCCCGAAGCCAGCATCACGTACACTTGCGCCACTCCCGCTATCGGCGAACTGAACGCCAATGTGTGCCCGTCGGGGGAAAGCCTGGCGAAATCCATCGGTTTGTCCCAATGGCTGATTTGCGTAATTTTCGCGAGCTCATTGGAACTCTTCGACCCGACTCCAAAGTGGTACGCCGCGAATCCCACCGCCAGCAGTGCCGCGACAATCCCCGCAAGCACAAGTTTGTTATTCGCCACCCACGACGAAGAAGACTGTAGCCCTGAGGCCACACGTGAACCGCTTCCCGGTTCCGCGGCCACTTGCTGCGCGGCTATGCTTCCAGAGCTTGCCGATGACAATATTCTTCCGGAATCCGTATCCCGTCGTAGTCGCTTCAAGTCCGCATACATCTCGGACGCGGACTGGTAGCGAAGGTCGCGATCCTTTTCCAGCGCCTTCATCGTGATGCGTTCCAGTTCCGCTGGCAGTGCCGGATTCATCCGCACCACCGGCGTCGGCGTACCATCCAGAATCGCTTTGAAGATCACTCCCGATGTTTCGCCTCTAAACGGCAGCGCACCTGTCGCCATCTCGTACAGCACCGCGCCAAACGAAAACAAATCCGTCCGCGCATCCAGTTCTTTTCCGCGCACTTGCTCCGGCGACATGTACGCGACCGTCCCCAACGTGCTTCCCGGGCTGGTCAGTTGCGCGGTGTCCACTGCCAGTGTCGCGAGGCTATCTCCGCTGGATTTTTTTGGCGGGCCGAGCTTCGCCAATCCAAAGTCCAGAATTTTCGCGTGACCGCGCTCCGTTACAAAAATATTCGCTGGCTTGATGTCCCGGTGAACAATTCCCTTCGCGTGCGCCGCGTCCAGCGCTCCCGCTACATCGATCGCCATGGCCAGCAGAGTTTCGATTTCCATCGGACGCCCCGCGATGGCGCGCTTCAGCGTCTGCCCTTCCAGAAATTCCATCGCGATGAACGCATTGCCGGATCCTTCGCCGATGTCATAAATCGTGCAAATATTTGGATGATTCAGCGCCGACGCCGCCTGTGCTTCCCGCTGGAATCGCGCCAGCGCTTGCGGGTCGCTGGCTACTTCGTCCGGCAAAAATTTCAGCGCCACGAAGCGGTGCAGGCGCGTGTCTTCCGCCTTGTACACCACGCCCATGCCGCCGCCACCGAGTTTCTCGATGATGCGGTAGTGCGAAATAATCTGGCCAGGAAGCGACTGCGGGTCCGTCATGCTCGCGTCATCTTATGGTGCGTCCCAATCCAAGTCAACGAACCTCCAACATCGGAGTGGCGAACCCCGCGCCAGGCAGTCAATGCGGGCGCCTCGTTCGCCTCATCTTTATTGAAACGCGCTCGCTCGGACTTGCGAGACCGTCGCCGGTGATCTATCTTAATTGTAGAAGTTCGTGCCGAGGTCAAGTGAACAGCGGAAGACAATTTCTTTATTACTACCACGACAGTCCCAATCCTGAGGAAGTAAGCGATCCTTCCAGCGAAATGCCCATTCCGAAAAAGGGCGAAATTGTGGAGCGCAGACGAAAAAAATATGAGGTAAAGAGTGTTCAGCCTGTCGTGGGCAAGGCTATTCCTACCTACATAATCCAGTTAATGAACACCATCTGATTTCAAGTCCGTATCGGGCTAGTTCAAAATCCTGGTGCCTTCATCTCAGCGAAACGCGCAATTCTTGCACCACGTGGGAAGTTCGCCCTTTCGGCCATTGTGCGCCGATCGTAGGTCCTCTAATCGCACGTCGAACCACAATTCCCGCACAGTATTTTTCGTCGCATCCCCCAGCCACTGCGGTGGATGCTGCCGTTCCTGGCCGGCGCACAACAACAGTCTGTTGTCCCACCGGATATACACTTCCCTGCGAATGTCGCGACAACGTACGTCAGACGGCACGCTCGCTCCCAGCGGGCGAAGAGGAATCAGATAATTGAACTTCACCGTGTCGCCAATTTGCAGCCAATCTTTCCGGAAGCCTCGCAAATCGGCCGCTGTCTCGTTTGGCAGGATTACGTGACGAATCTCCAAAATTGGTTTGCCGCTTTTCTTGTAACTCGAAAACTTGGCCGCAGCCTCACGAATCTCGGAATAATTTCCGCCTTTCCTTTGCCGCTCGAATGCGCTGGGATTTAAGCCATCAATGGATAGAACCACAGTATGAATGTTCCACTGGCAAATCTGCTCGGGGAGCAGCTTGGTAAGGGCAGTTCCATTCGTGTACAGCAGCACCTTCATTTTGCTGTCACGAAGTGTTTCCATCATTTGCGTAAAGTCCGGGTGCAGCACCGGCTCACCCAATCCGGCAATTTTCAGGACTCGGCATCCCCCGGCTTCCAGTTCGGCCGCCAGCGATGCAAAGAATTTGGGGTCCATGAGCCCAACGGAACGCGACATAATCGATCGCGGACAATATCCACACGCGAAGTTACATTGATTCGTGAATTCCACCGTGGCCCGTGGAGGAAATTTTCGTAATTTGAAAAGGTACGGAATCTTGTAATAAACCCAGTCAATACCCTCCCGTACGCTGTGGATGTCGCGAACTTCTGAAATGTAGTGCGGGATAGAGTGGAAGACTTGCCGCAGTCGCCGCTGATGCCAGCCGTTTTGGGTCGGCTGTTGTATTTGATGCAGAGCCACGCTGGAGACCTCGTGCGCGATGATATGCAATTAGGGGTACTAACTAAAATAGTACTTTGAACGAGTACTTGCCGGTCACTTTTTTTCGCAGGGTGCGGTTTTTGACCTTCCTCACCCACAATCCACGTTTATTGCCCGGTGGCAGAAATTAGGGACTTGCGCCTGGGCAGACCTGAAGAAGCACCCTGGAATCGGTGCTCCTCCCCACTTCCTTTTACCGCTCGTCCGGAAACACGGGCAGTACCACCATAC
>CAXMLS010000852.1:0-5636 GCA_964194235.1 uncultured bacterium
ACCGACACCAGCATGATGTTCATCACGCCGATCCCGCCAATTCCCAGCGTCAACGCGCCAACAAAAAACAGCAGCGCCTGAATCCCCAGCGTAATCCCGTCATAAATCGGTTTGAATTCCTGCCGCCCGAACATTTGAATCGCGCGTTTGTCGCCCGCGGAAAACCGCTGCCTGCCGGCCACCGCCGTACGCACCTGTTGCATTGCGTCCGCTTCGAAATTTGGCGCCACCGGCTCAAACAGCATCACGCTTGCATACCGCGCGTCCCACATATCGGACGCCGCCGTGTACGGAATAAACACCGATTCATCGTCGCTGGTAAAATAATTGCTGTCCGAGAATTTCGTATCCATCGATCCGACGACGATAAACTTCACGCCATCGATGCGCACCGCTTCCCCAATCGCCGGCGTTCCGCTGAATAATTTTTTGCACAGTATCGCGCCAAGAAACGCCACCCGCCGCCGTTCCGCAATATCCTCTTGCGAAATCCATCGCCCTTCCATCGGCACTTCGTTGCGCATCTCTCCATATTCCGGATAAACCCCGCGAATCGCCGTATCCGACAGGCGTTCCTCGTGCGAAATCCCCTTGAATTTCACGGTTTCCAGCGTGACGCGCTTCACTAATGGCGACTGCGCTTTTATCCAGTCCGCGTCTTCCTGCTCGAAGCGCACCGCTTTTCCCGCGCGCTCGCCGCCCGCCTGTTCGCTGGTCGTTCCCGGCCAGCAGACCACCGCGCCTTTACCGAACACTTCGAATGTGTACATCAGCACATTGCGAAATCCCGATCCATAACTCAACAGCAGCGTCACCGCCACAATTCCCCAAGAGATGCCCGTCATCGTCAGCAGGCTGCGCACCGGGTTGCGTCCCAGCGCCGCCCACGCTTCGCGGAATATTTCGAGAAACATTTAGCCTCCCGCCTCAAACCGCAGTGCTTCGATTGGATCCACCGAAGCGGCGCGGTTCGCCGGATACAGCGCCGATAAAATGGAAATCAGTCCCAGTAGCGTCACCGACAAAGCGCCGAGCTTCCAGCTCGCCAGCAATCCTGCAAAAAACGGCGGCATCGGCAGCAGATTCACCAGCGCGCAAAATCCGTACGACACTAACAGCCCCGTCCCGCCGCTCAGCGCCACCACAATCACTGTCTCCATAAAAAATTGCCGCAGTATCGATCGCCGCGTCGCTCCCAGCGCCATGCGCACGCCAATTTCCCGCGTCCGTTCGCGCACCGACACCAGCATCACGTTCATCACGCCCAGCCCGCCTAGAAACAAAGTTGCGATTCCCACCGCCCCCATAAACACTTCCATGCCCACAATAATCATGCGGTTGGCTTCCGCGTTTTTCACCGTGTCCCACATCCCGGCGGCTTCTTTGTCTCGCGGATCGAAATTATGTATCCGCCCCAGCGAGCGACGCACTTGCAAAACACAATCAGGATGCGTCGCTAACGACTTCGGCGCGACCAGCAGCCGGTCAATCGTGTGCTCCACTGTGGGCGGTTTGTTCGGAAAATCCCGCCGCATCGCGTTGTAGGGAATAAAAATCTTGCGCGTGTCCATTCCGTCGTAGCTGGAATTCTGGTCCTTCGATTTCATCACGCCAATCACCGCGTACGGGATTCCATTCATCCACACCTGCTGCCCCACCGCCTCGTGATCGGAGAACAACTGCTTTTTCGTATCGCTCCCCAGGAATGCCACGTTTCGTGCTTCCTCATTGTCTTCGTGATTGTAGAAGCGTCCTTCCGCCACCGCGATGCTGCGAATCTCCGTAAATTCCGGCATCGACCCTACTGTCGGAATGCTTCCGCTGTTGTATATGCTGTGCACCTGCACATTGCTTCCCATCTCCGGCATCACGTATTTGCAAGCCGGCGATTCCGCCGCCACTTGCACGTGATCGTCTTCGCCCCAATGCACCGCGCGCCCGGAGCGCGTTCCTCCGGCTTGCATGCTGGTCCGCCCGGAAAAAACAATAATCACGTCTTTCCCAAACGTCTCTTGATTTCTTTGGATTCCCACGCCCAGGCCTTCACCGGCGGCGACCATCACGGTAATCGAAATGATTCCCCATGCGATGCCGAACATCGTCAGCATGGTTCTGCGCTTGTGCGCCCACAACGTTGCCAGCGTATCCTTCAGCAAATCCTGGAATGACAATGCTCGCCGCCTTCGCCGCTCGCTATTGCAGAATCACTTGCTGTTTTTCGTTCAATCCCTCAAGAATTTCCGTCTTTACCCCATTAGAAATTCCCAGCTTCACATTCACTTTTTTCTTGCCGTTCTCGCCTTTGGCATCCGGGATCTCCGCCGATGCTTTGCGCTCTTTGTCATAGATCAGCGCCGCTTCCGGAATCATCAGTACGTTTTTCTTCTCTTCCAGCATGATTTCCGCGTTCGCACTCATATTCGCTTTCAATTCCAGCGTCGAATTCTGAATCGATACGCGCACCTCGAAGGTCGTCACGTTGTCCTTCTCTTTTCCCAGCGGAGAAATCTTCGTCACCTTCCCGGTAAATTTCTTGTCCTTGAACGACTCCACCACGATGCGCGCCGGCTGGTTCAGATAAACTTTGCCGATATCCGCTTCATCCACTTTTCCCTGCACGTATACTTCGCTCACATCTCCCAGCGTCATGATCGGAGTCGCCTGCGAACCCAGAATCAGAATCGAGCTGACCGCATCGCCAACGTTCACATCCCGCGACAGCACCAGCCCGTCAATTGGGCTCACAATCGTGGAGTTCCGCAGATCTTCTTCCGCGTTGTCCAGCGCCGCTCGTGATTGCGCCACGTTTGCTTCCGCCTTGGCGATATCCGCGCGCGAAACCGCCAGCGCCGCTTGCGCGCTAGCCTGCTTATTCAAGCCCAGCTGATAATTTTTCTGCGCATCTTCCACCACCGATTTCGACACCACACCTTCTTTGAACTCGTGTTCCGCACGTTCCATGCTCAATTTCAAAAACGGTACGTCCGGCCCTTCGGCATCCACCTTGTAGCGCTCCAGCGTGGCCATCGACGAATTGCGCGCCGCTTCTGCCGCTTGCAAATTTGCTTTCGCCGCACGCTGCGCCGCTTCCAGTTGCACTTTGTCCAGCTCCGCCAGCACTTGCCCGGTCTTCACGTGGTCGCCGTAATCCACATAAATCTTTTTCACGATGCCGCTGGCCTTGGACTTGATCTCCGCCTTTGACAGCGGCTGAATTTTTCCCGTTGCCACCACCACGCGCGCCAGGTCCCCGCGCTCAACGGCCGCCAGCTTCGACGGATCGATCGCATGGTTCGGCCGCAGCGCCGCCATCACGCCGTACCCTGCCGCCGCCAGCACCACCAGTACCACGACCAGCCAAATGATCCGGCGCCGTCTTTTCTTCCCGTTTTTTCCGTTTGTTATTCCGTTGCTGCTGCTCGACATATCGACCCCCGGACCTCTACCTTCGGCACCGCCACCTGTAGTTCAGTACGCACATTGGTTGGAAATGTTCCAATTCTCATCTTCTTAGACGAGCCCCCGCCAGTTTGGTCAGTTTTGACCGGAATCACGGCTGTAAAGCCAATCCTCGGCTGCTCTTTGGGTGTAAAAGTTCTCGCGAAATTACCGTTTATCGCCCGCGGAAGTCTCCCAGGAGACCCTTTGCCTGTGCGGCAAGGCGTTGCTTTGAACGTTTCTCACTTTGTGATTCCATACGCACGGGAATCCAGCAGCTGGCGAAATTCCTTGCGTAGGCAATACCACGCGTTTTTACGTTGAAGTTGGCGTCCGTCGGCCAGTTTCGACAGAAAGTTATTTGACCGCGTACTCCAGAGACACAATGCCTGTCTTGTAGATTCTGTGAGCAGTGAGATTCAATTTGGTCCGCTTGCCTGACGTAGGCAACAACGGGATGCCGCTACCCAGCAGTATTGGAATGATGGCCACCTCGACGGCATCGACGAGCCCAGCTTGGGTGAGACTGCGGAATAACGACCCGCCTCCAAACAACCAAATGTCCTTGCCGGAACTCGCACGCACTTCGGCCGACACAGTTTCCGAATTTTCGCCAATGACGGTCACTTCCGGGTGATCGCTTTGCAGCAGCGTCCGTGAAAAAACAAATGTCTTCATCCCTGGTATCAGTGCGTTGCCTGTGCTCGCCATAGCCTCAAACGTTCGGCGCCCCAGAAACACGGTATCGAACTGTTTGAACAGAGCGCCGAAGTCGACGTCCGGATCCATGATGATCCAGTCCGCCTCCCCGTTCGGTCCCGCTATGTATCCGTCCAGGCTCATTGCGACCACGTAACGTACCCTTCTCATTGCTCACCTCCAGCACTTTGCTACCTTCCCGTCGAATAATTGAATAAATAGCGCGCTTAGTCCGCAATCCCATATATCTACTCGCTGGAAAAAATCGGCCGCAAAGATACCGTGCGAGACCTCCGCCGGAGATGGACTCGCGCTGTTGAGCAGCAGGTAGAAGTTGTCCCCGATGACACCCGGGCCCGCGGCATGTTGGCGAACAACTACGCCATTCTCGGCCAGCGCGAAGCCGCTCTACGCGAAGTGCAAATGGTCCTGGCCATGCGGCCCAATGACAGCAACATCATCTACAACTCGGCTTGCATCTACGGCATCTCAACCAGAAAAAAGAAGCGCTCGACCTGCTCCGAAAAGCAAAGGATACCGGCTTTCCCAATCTTGATTGGGCCGCGCGTGACCCCGATCTCGCCTGCCTTCACGACGATCCTGAATTTCAGGCCCTGCTCAGCTCCAAATCCGCCCGCAACGCCTAGTAAAAAAGGTCGCGGCGTTCTTGGCCTATTTCTTGGCGCTGAATTCACGGACCGCAGTCCCGGCTTCGTTCAAAAATTGCAGGACTGGTTCTCCATCTGGCCGCACCGCCAGCACGATTCGCACCTTCCCCTCTTGATCTCGAAGTTCCAGCCCGACGGAACCGTCCGCGGCGCGGCCCAGGACCAGTCTCTTCACATCGTGCCGGTGCGTTGCGAAAAATTTCTCCCATGCCGCATCTTGCTCGTTGTTCGGTAAATTCTTTATCTGCTCATTGGCGCGTCTTTTCTCCTCAATGGCATAGTTGCCTTGATCGGCGACAGTAATGCGCGAGAATTTGTCCTTGCCCTCTTGCCCTGCGTCGATACCGAAAACTTGATTTTCCTCGTACTGGTCAAGGCTTAGGTGCCCGTGATTTTGAATTGTTCCGTCAGGCAACTGCGTTGCTCCCCAGATCAGGCCGCCCTGCTCCGTCCCTTCCTCGCTCATGAATAACATGCCCGCCGCGTCCTGCCGGTCGGGACGTGGATATTCCTTCTTGCGGTTCCACGCACCGGGAAAATCGGCGCGATTCGAAATCGTCAGGCGAACCGTTCCGTCAGGTTCCACAATATTTATGCGCCGAGCCGTAATGATCCCGGACGACTGCCGGCGAAGTTGCAGGCTTCCAAAAATTACGAGTACTGCAAGGATGACCGTAAGCACTCCTGAATACACGGCAAGAAAGCGTGGATTCGATAGCATCGTAGCTCCGTGTTCTGGCAAATTTGGGCCAACCACTTATTAGGAACTGTGCACCCTCTAGCGATCCTGGTAAATATTAACTAGACCTGTAACTATGTTCTATAGTATAC
>CAXMLS010000853.1:0-3360 GCA_964194235.1 uncultured bacterium
GATGTGTATAAGAGACAGGTATACAAGTTTCTGGATCAGCGCTTCGACATCCAGTCCGGTAACAATTTTTTCGTGGTGGTCGGTACCAAAGCGGCGGGCAACAAACCGCGCGTCGTCCAGCTCATTGTAATACCCGCCAATATCAAATCCGATCGCGAAGGTTTTGACTGGACGGCGAGAGGTACGGGACATGAAAGCAACCACCGCGCTCGAATCGATGCCACCACTGAGAAATGCACCGACGGGAACATCGCTCACCATGTGGCTTGCGACGGCCTGCTCCAAAAGGCGACGAATTTCCGCGGCGGCCTCCGGCTCGCCAACTTGGTACGAAGGAACGTCTTGAACATCCCAATACTGCGAGATGCGCGTCGCACCCGGGGTACAAACCATGAAGTGTCCCGGAAGAAGTTTGTGAATCCCGTCGTACATGGTGTCCGGTGCGACAGAATGGCCAAAGGTGAAATAAGTGGTCAGGCTTTCGGGATGAACTCGCCGGGGAACGCCGGGGCATTGCAAGATGGCCTTGATTTCGGAAGCGAAGACGATCTGGCGCTCGTCGCGGTAGTAATACAGGGGCTTGATTCCCACGCGATCACGCGCAAGGAAAAGCGTTTGCGAAGATGCATCCCAAACAGCAAAAGCAAACATCCCTTCCAGTTTTTGCAAACAGGCCACACCCATGCGCTCATACAGGCGCAACAGAACTTCGGTATCAGATGCGGATTGAAATGTTTCGCCGTGTTGTTCGAGTTCGTGACGCAGTTCGGCGTAGTTGTAAATTTCTCCGTTGAAGACAATCCATTTCGAGCCGTCGTGACTGGACATGGGCTGACGCCCCGCATCACTAAGATCGATGATGCTAAGACGCAGGTGGCCAAGGCCGGCGGGACCACGCAGCACGTGACCCTCGCTGTCGGGACCACGGTGGCGGATCGCCGCCATCATGGCCCCGAGTGTCCCCGGTTCCACGGGCTCGCCGGTTAAATTAAACTGTCCGCAGATTCCGCACATGCTGGACCGTTAGCGACCTCCGTGCTTCCATGATGCAGGCCAAGACCCGAGCAACGGGGTTAAGAGGCGGGAAGAGATTTCACGCCAGAGATGGAAAAAAATTCTGGGAGTAATCACCAAGCCGCGCAACAGATAGCGTGCGCCTCTCCAATATTTTCCGTAACGCATACTGATACCCAGCAGTCCGAACTGGAGAGAAGCATCGGAGAGCCGGTGCAAGCTCTTGGCATCAGGGCCAAAATCGTTTTCGGCGAAAATTTTGCTTTGCACCCGGTTATAAGCGCGCTCTTTTTCATCCAAATCCGCGGTCTTACTGTTGGGCATGACGCGGTAATTAACGAGAGGGCGGTCCAGGTAGAGGAAATCGCAGCGCTGCGAGAGACGCACGAGCATGTCCCAATCTTCCGAGGAGCGCAGCGACTCGTCGAAGAGTCCTATCTCCATTAATAGCTCGCGCCGCAGCATAATGGTGGAAAACGGGACGAAGTTTTTGATGGCCAGTTCTCGCGTGACTTTTCCAGACTTATACCGCCCGGTTCCGCGGCGCAGCTGAATGTTTTGACCGTGGGCATCCATGAGGAAGACATTTCCGTAAACCAAGCCAGCATGCGGATGAGACTCAAGGGCGGCGACCTGCCATGCAAGACGGCCGGGTAATGCGACATCATCTCCATCCAGAAAAGCCACGTATTTGCCACGAGCATTCCGAATCCCAGTGTTTCTTGCCCGCGCGCTGCCGCCATTTACCTGACAGATGAGGCGCACGGCATCACCGTGCAGTTCCACTTCGCGCCTGGTGTTGTCGCGCGAGCCATCGTCGATCACGATGATTTCGCAATCGGTAAAGCCCTGGCGCAGAAAGCTTTCGATGGCCTGGCCGATGGTGGCTTCATTGTTATAGGCGGTGATGACGACACTCACCCGCGGTGAATCCATTCCTATGCTGCATTTTTCGTTTTTCATTGAGTCTTCCTCAGAGCCACGAGGTTGCCACCCGCATTTGGGTCGTAATCAGAATCATCAATTGGCAGCAGGCGATCTCCGCGCGGTTGATAGATGTCAAAGCCGGCCGATTCCAGTAGGGCTTTCAGCTCGGAGCTACTGCGGCCGTAACGTTTCAAGTTCCATTCAGAGCACTCGAAATAGACGCAGCGTACCCGAGCGAGCAGATGACGAGCACCTTCGAAAACAAATGGTTCGAAGCCTTCGGTATCGGTTTTCAGGAGCGCCACCGGAACGCTGATTCCCAGGGAATCGAGGGTAATTACGGGGATTTTGATACCGCCAACTTGACTCAGGTGATTCATATCGTCAGCTCGGAAATCGGAGATGCCCGCTTCACCGGCGTGCGAACCGACGGCAGAATTGATCAACCGAACGTGTTGGAAGCCATTCAGTCGAACGTTTTTGCAAAGAAAACCAAATGTTCGTGGATGCGCCTCAATGGCAATTACCGAACCAGAGCGGCCGACGCGCTGGCCGGCTAACAACGTGAGGTGTTCGACATTCGCTCCTACATCGATGAACGTGTCTCCCGTTTTTAACTGCGCAAGGATGAATTTCTCTTCCGCTAGGTACGCGCTTGAATCTATCCACAGTGCGGCCGACAACGATGTCGGAAAAAAGCGCATGCGAACTTGATGGGCCAGATGAATGGAAAACACGCGGCAGAGTCCCGTGGCCCAAAGGAAGCGGGAAACTGTCGAGCGTCCTTTGCGTTTCTTCAAGAAAGCTACGATGGAATGAGCGACTGAAGCCATCAATTCAGAGAGTAGGCAAGTTGTTTGTTGCAAAGGCGAATCGCGGGCGCGACTTCAACAATTGCCTGAATTTTGCCAGCAAGGCGGGGTGACGAACCGGCGCACACCAGCGGTAACAGCTTTCTGAAAGTGCGAGCAGGAACCACACATGCCGATGCCAGAGACCTTCCGTCCCCATAGTCCAGGCCAATGTACCCATCAGGGCACACGCCAGACCGATGGCTATAGGACTGTCGGTAGTTCGGGCGCGCGCCACGGCAAAACAATTCCGCAGGCTTACGAGGAAGATGGCGCTAAACAAAAGCAGCCCCAGCGGCCCAGCCTCCACCAGGAGCCACAGAAAATCGTTGTGGATGATCACAGCAGTGCCGAGGATGCGCTGAGAGTGCGCGGAGAAAACCCCAACGCCAGTCCCGAAAATCACCGTGGATGGACGATCCAGATACATATGCAGGGCGGCCTTGTTGGCATCGAGACGTTCGGCGATGGTGCGGCCGCTCATTTCGACATCCCAAAACTGCGAAGAGGTTGCCGGAGAAGCGGCATACCAGTGAACGACTGTATAAGCTGTCTCTTATACACATCT
>CAXMLS010000854.1:0-2810 GCA_964194235.1 uncultured bacterium
CACTTTCGGGTATGAACGCCGACGAACTTACTCGCGTGAAATCTCAATATGCCTCCGTCGAACTTTCCGATGGCGCCAACACTACGGCAATGGCGACCATCGGCTCAATTCGAGGTAACGCGCAGAGTGTACAAACCCAGATTGCAAACCTAGAACAGGATTCGTTGTCTTCGGACCCGAATCTGAATACCGAGGTCTCCGTCCTCAACAAGATCAATGCCGCAGGCGTTCTGACTCTGCGAACCTTGCAGGACTCAAACAAACTACTCGCGTCGCTGGTGGAACAGCAGACGATCCTCGCCAAGCAGCAGCGTGAATCTACCACCAACGCCATCAACGCCGATATCCAGCGCCGAGCGAGCCTTGCCGGAAACCTCGCGCAGGTCACCGGCACGATGACCGATTCACTTCAAAACTTCCGCATGCCGTAGGCGTGAAGGAGTACAGCCCAGGTCGAAGGAGCCGACGCCATGCAGCAGCCAGACTTCCTGCAATTCATTTTTAAGGCGATCAACGATCTGCTCACGCCGAATCTCGGCTTCTTCGACGCTATGGGCCAGAACCTCTTCCGGGCTTTCGCCACCATTCTCATCTCCTGGTATGGCGTGAAATCCGCCCTTGCCGCAGCGAGCGGCAAAAGTCCCTTCCACTTCGATAACTTCGCCAGCCTGCTCCTGACCATCAGTCTCGGATTTGGAATGGTGAACTACTACAGCAATCCCATCCCTGGCATTGGCACCAGCTTTCACAATCTCATCACCGATGAATCGCAATTCCTTGCCAATAAGATCAACCAGGCCGAACTTCAAACCGTCATCGAGCGCGTAGCTGACTTCGAAACGCGCATGGATTCCCCCGGCGTTGCCGACATTCTCGGGACCATCATCTACGCGATTGTCATAATCCTGCTCGCCGCAGCACAAGCAATTGCCATCGTCATCATCGCTTATGGATTTATCGCCACGGCTGTCTGCGTTCTTGTCGGCCCGGTATTCATTCCTTTCTTTATCGTGCCAAAACTTGAGTGGCTCTTCTGGGGCTGGTTCCGATGCTTCATCCAATACGCGTTTTACCAGGTTATCGCCGCAGCGATTGTTTTCGTTATTGGCAATCTGATCCTTGGAATCCTGCAACTCCAACCCAACGGCACGATCTCAACAGTGCAGCTCATCGGATGGTTCCCGGTCTTGTTCATCACCTTCGTCGCTTCGATCTATGTGCTGCTGAGGGTCCCTGCTCTGACGAATCACATTTTCAGCGGCACTTCAGGTGGATCTTCGGCCCAAATCCTCCAGGACTTCTTCGCATGAAAAACGATGCCAGCTTTAGTGATGCCAAACGGCTCTATCTCGAACAGTACGGTGACCCTATGGTGACGAACACCTATCTGAAGATTGCCCTTGCGCTGCTCTCCGTTGTTTGCGTCGCGCTGGCGCTGATTGATTTGAGGACCATCCGCACGTTCCAAAACTTCCGGCCTCTGGTGATTCGAATTGATGACCTTGGGCGGGCCGAGGCGATTAACTACCACAACCTCGAATACAAACCCCAAGACGCCGAAGCGAAGTATTTCCTCACTCAGTTTTGTGCTCTCTATTACAAGCGGAATCGTTACACGATCCAGAACGATTTCTCGAAAGCTCTCTACTTCCTCGACGGCAAGCTCGCCGACGGCATTCTCGACGCCTACCGCAAGGACGACATCATCCGAAAGTTCATCACGAATACATCCGCAGCCGAAATCGATATCGAGGTAAAGAAAGTCGCACTCGAAGACATGCAATCTCCACCCTTTAAGGCGCGTGTCGACTTCTACATGGTTTACTACTCGCCCGCAGACCACAGCGAAATCAAGCGCGACCTATACACCGCGAACTTTGTCTTTGTTTTTAAGAGCAAAGTCCCCAATGAGCTGATCCCCATAAATCCGTTGGGTCTCGCAATTACCTATTTCCGCGAGGACGAGGCATTCAAATGAAGACCCGGCTCCGAGTGTTACGAGCTGAGCGCCACTGGTCGCAGGCAGAGTTGGCCAAGCGCGTTGCTGTCGCCCGAGCAACCATCGTTTCCATCGAGACCAGGAAATACGATCCCGGACTCGCGCTCGCTTTCAAGATTGCTCGCGTTTTCTGCAAAGACCATCGAAGAAGTATCCATCTACGAAGCGCAGCAAGTGAGTCCCGCTGGACCTCTGGAGGGTCTCGGGGCAGAACCTAGCGGAACTCTTCGCTGAAATCGGAAGAGGATCATGATTGCCAATGCTCTCATCTTGACCATCGCCATTTTGCTCGCTCTTGGCTTCTGGCTAATGGGCGAACTAAAGTTTTTCATTCCCTATAAAGCCGTTCTGCTCCACCAATACGGAACCGCGATTCTCGCCTTCGTAACTGTGCTGTTTTTTAACGTGTTTGCAGTCGTCTTTGCCGTCAACCGCAGATTCTTTCTCAAGGACACGGGCAGGAAACTCTCTCACCTCGACAAGCAGTTACAAGTCGGGCAGGGAGAGCTGCCCGCACCTTCGATTGACTCCGATGACGAGGAGTTGGGCTGATAATGTCGCGCTCCTATTCACCCGATGAAATGGCCACGCCCCGCGACCCATCGCGGGAACCGAGGGAAAACAAACCCGGCCTGCAGCGTGATGAGGAAGGCCAAGGCCAGGGCCGAAGTGGCAGTGCAGAAAACCAGCCTCGCCCAAGTGCGACGCAAGAGGTTCGGAAACCAGAGGCTCGTACCGTTGAGCCGCGGAAGCCCTACGAATACCGCAACCGCACTTACGCCCTCCGAAGCTCTGAAATTCAGACAATGAC
>CAXMLS010000855.1:0-4307 GCA_964194235.1 uncultured bacterium
TCCGGTCTCGCCGTTCGTCGTTATAGTGAACGCGGGCCAAGTAGCCCGGCTGAAGACCATTCCAGGAGACGACATGCCGCAATATCTGGTTGCTATTCATCACCCCGACAACTACGACCCGTCCACAGAGGGGGAAGCGATGCCCCGCGAAATCTCATCGCTCAACAAGGAGATGATCGCGGCTGGTGTCAGGATTTTCGCTGGCGGCCTGGGCAAGGCGAAGTCGCTGCGTCCGCAGCCCGATGGCGGAGTCCTCATCACGGACGGGCCGTACCTGGAGACCAAGGAACACGTGGGTGGTTTTTGGATACTTGAAACCGCAGACCTGGACGAGGCGCTGGCGTGGGGGCGCAAGGCCGCCAAAGCGTGCCGTGCGCCGGTCGAGGTTCGAGCGTTTCTCCAGATGCCGGCCGCCGCAAAGAACTGAGCGGCACGGCAGAAAGAAAAGTGAGCGGCGGTGGCGACACGCCACTGCGCGCTGAAGGACGTCCTCGCGAAAAAGGTGCCCCATTCTCAGGAGGAAAAACTATGCGGAAAAAGAAGGTTGGCGCAATCGCAATCAACGGCATCGCTCTGCTTGTTGTGCTCGGCATGGCGCACCAGGCGAGGTCACAGGATGCCACGACACCCTATCCGAAGATGGCGCCGATCGATCAATACCTCATGCCGGACCAGAGTGCGGAGATAGCCCTGGCGCGAAGTGCAGCACCGGAGTCTATTTCACGCGATGCAGAGGTGATGGTTCTTGGGCGTCACGGTTTTGAAACAGCGGTCAAAGGCAAGAACGGCTTCGTGTGTATCGTAGGACGGGGGTGGACTTCCGCAGCCGATCCTGACTTTTGGAATCCGAAGGTGCGTGTCCCTATGTGCGTTAATGCGCCAGCCGCGCGTACGTACCTTCTACGCATCACCAAAATCACCGACCTGGCCCTGGCGGGACGCACGCTAGCTCAGGTGAACGAGGCCATGGCCGCCGCTATCGCCAAGAAAGAGCTGCCGGCGATGGAGCCGGAGCGATGTGCTACATGATGGGGAAGGAAGGATACGGCGGCGACAGCATAGCACACCGGCCTTCCCACCTGATGTTTTTCTATTCGCAGACCGACCCCGCAATCTGGGGAGCGAATCTGCCAGGCTCTCCCGTCCTTGGTTTGGAGAACCCCCAGGAGCAGCTGACTCAGTTCGTGATTCCTGTGCCACGGTGGTCAGACGGAACGGAAGTTCCTCTGGCGTCGCCCCATGTACATCCATAGAGTTGCTGTGCGCGACGACGATAGGATGTAGTCAGGCAAGCATGACCGACATTCACAAGACGATTGAGGCCGTGTGGAAAATCGAGTCCACACGGCTCATCGCCGCGATTGCTCGCGTCACCCGCGACATCGGCATTGCAGAAGAACTAGCCCAGGACGCTTTAGTGGCTGCCCTCGAGGTGTGGCCCGAGGAAGGTATCCCCGAAAATCCCGCTGCGTGGCTGATGACGGCGGCGAAGCGGCGCGCTATCGACTATTTGCGCCGTGGCCAGATGCTCGAGAGGAAGCACGGGGAAGTTGCCCGGGAACTCGAATATCAACAGCAGCGGCTCGGAGAGGCTATGGACCAGGCACTCGATCAGGTGATCGGCGATGACGTGCTGCGGCTTATCTTTACCGCGTGCCATCCGGTGCTTGCGGTGGAAGGACGCATCGCGCTTACTTTGCGTTTGATCGGGGGCCTCACTACGGCGGAGATTGCCCGCGCCTTTCTTGTGCCGGAAAAGACGATTGGACAGCGCATCTTTCGCGCCAAGAAGACTCTCTCGGAAGCTCATGTACCCTTTGAGACGCCGCGCGGGGACGAGTTGCGCCGCAGGGTGAAGTCCGTACTGTCAGTGCTCTACCTGATCTTTAATGAGGGGTATACCGCGACCTCAGGAGAGGAGTGGATGCGGGCCGCACTCTGCGACGAGGCGCTGCGGCTCGGACGTATGCTGGTGCAACTTCTTCCCGGCGAGTCTGAAGTGCACGCACTTCTGGCTCTGATGGAACTCAATGCGTCGCGCACTACGGCTCGCCGGGGAAACAACGGTGAGGCGGTTTTGCTGCCGGACCAGGACCGCTCTTTGTGGGACTACGCGCAGATTCAGCGAGGAATGACTGCGCTCGAACACGCGCAAAGATTAGGCGGTGGCGCTAAATACTATGTTTTGCAGGCAGCGATTGCTGCCTGTCACATGCGAGCTCGCACAGTCGAAGAGACCGATTGGGAGCGAATCGTTCTTCTCTACGACGCTCTGATGCAGATCAGCCCGTCTCCCATCGTGGCACTGAATCGTGCGGTCGCCATCGGTATGGCGCAAGGCCCTGCCGCTGGACTCGATGCACTCGATGCAATAGACAGGCTTGGCACTGACTCTGCCTTGGCTGGCTACCATCTGCTCCCCAGTGTTCGCGGAGACCTGCTTATGAAGATGGGGAGATTCACTGAGGCGCGTGAGGAAATCCAACGCGCAATCACAATGACTCAAAACCTGCGGGAGCAGGAATTGCTGACGGAAAGGCTGAAGCAGATTGAGAAGGCGGCCTTGTCAGCATAGGTGCGGTTCAGCCCTGTGAAACGCGCAAGCGTTGACCAATCCGTTCAGGTCCCGGTTTGTCGGCAATACGGAAGCTGTGACCCGTCCGGCGCTAAGTTCCGAGTAGCCCGTCACCCGGGCGCAAATGCCCAGAGGCGTCGATGACCGGTCGCGGACGAGGCTCACTGCTATAGCAACGCCTGATCTCCTCTCGATTTTTGGACCCGAGGGCCAGGCCTAGCTTGACGGCGCAGATTTTGCCCTGGATATCCAAGTTGGGGTGTAATGGACGAGGTTGAGAAGTGCTCGGACAACCCAGGTCGCGATTGAATCGGACGGCCGCTTTAAGAATGGATGGTCGGCTACCCTTCCCCAACTGTAAGGGCCCATCAAGTCTCCGGCTCGATGCCAATCCGATCATTCACGGCTGATCGAATCCGCTGCTTGCAGCCAAAGTAACGTTCGATGGTTTGAACTGATACGTGCCCCAAAAGAACGGAATCCAGGCAGTCCAAGAGACCGTCGGAGGTCTCGGCCTGCGGATACATTTATCGAATCACAGCGGCCGCGGCGAAACTAGTTTTTACGTTATGGACGCACGTTTGATGATAGGTTAAACCCGCACGAGAGACTCCCCAAAAGCAGGTAACTCGATGAAATTGAACTCCACGCTTCTGAAAGCGACCGCTGTTGGTGCACTGGGCGGATTGCTGTTTGGATTCGATACGGCGGTTATCGCCGGCACCACGCATTCGCTGACGCTCACATACGGCTTAAGTCCGCGGCAACTGGGCTTAACGGTGGCCATGGCGCTGATCGGCACGATTATTGGTGCGATGTCCGCGGGGATTCCCGGACAGAAATATGGCGGCCGGGAAACGCTGCGCATTCTGGCAGTGTTCTATGTGCTGTCGGCGCTGGGCTGCGCGTTGGCCATGAACTGGCCGATGCTGCTGATCGCACGGTTTATCGGCGGACTGGGGATCGGCGGGTCGTCGGTTCTGGGGCCGGTGTACATCGCGGAACTTGCACCTGCAAAATTGCGTGGACGGCTGGTGGGACTGTTCCAGATCAACATCGTGCTGGGAATCCTGCTGGCCTATTTTTCCAATTACATCATTGGCGGGCTGGGATTGGGTTTGAACGAATGGCGTTGGCAGTTCGGAATTGCAGCGGTGCCGGCGATTTTATTTTTGGTGATGCTGTTTGGTATTCCGCCCAGCTCGCGCTGGCTGGTCACGCAGAAACGCGTGGAGGAAGCGCGAAGCGTTCTGCAGTCGATGGGCGCGGACGATCCGGAAAACGAACTGCGCGAAATCGTGGAATCGGTGCACATGGAGCGGCTGCAAACTTCCGAGCCGCTTTTTGTGAGGAAATACCGGCTGCCGATTTTTCTTGCGATCACTATCGGGATGTTCAACCAGCTGTCCGGCATCAACGCGATTCTCTACTACCTGAATGACATTTTCGCGGCGGCCGGATACAGCAAAGTTTCCGGTGACTTGCAGGCGGTGGCAATTGGCGCGATGAATCTGCTGGCGACCCTGCTGGGAATGTCAATGATCGACAGGCTGGGGCGCAAAACGCTGCTGCTGATCGGATCGGTGGGCACAGCAATCTGCCTTGCCGGGGTAGCCGATATATTTTTTACGCAAAGCCACCGGAGCTATCTGCTCTGGCTGCTGGTCGCGTACATCGCATTTTTCGCTATTTCGCAGGGGGCAGTCATATGGGCTGTCTCTTATACACATCT
>CAXMLS010000856.1:0-2442 GCA_964194235.1 uncultured bacterium
GACGGAAAAGGGCGGCAATGGTTTAGCCCTGGGCCAATGTATGGATAAGGAGTAGCTGGGACGGTCAGAGGCAAGGAAGCTGAACGTTGGGTACCACGCAGCTTTCTCCACAGCATAAAAAAACGGGCGGCTCGCCGAAGCGCGCCGCCCGTAATTGTGATTTTGCGAAGTGGTTAGAGGGGCTGGACGTTCGAGGCCTGCAGGCCCTTTGGTCCCTTGGTTACTTCGAATTCAACCGCTTGGCCATCATTCAAAGACTTATAGCCATCAGCCACAATCGCGGAGAAATGTACGAATACATCCTCACCGCTCTGGCGCTGGATGAAACCGAAGCCCTTGCTGGCGTTAAACCACTTCACTGTTCCTTGTTCTTTACTCACTGCTTTACTCTTTTCTGTCAACCGGGTTACGGCTGAGCATTACTAAATTGAGCTATCTGATGTCTTTTCCGAGCCCTTCGCAGGACTTCGGCCGTCTTCGGCCGTATACAAAAAAAGGCCGCAAGTGTGACCTTGCGACCGCTTTCTTCACGTTCCAAAGGCGATACAAGAGCAACAAACGCGAATAAATAGTACCACGTAGTGGGTGCAGTGCCAAGTGCTTTTTTGGGACCTTTTAAGCGCGCTAGGCCGGGTCCGTTCGAGTCGATCCGAGATTTAACCTTGGGTCGGCGCTTGATAAATTACGTCGCATTTCTCCGCAGACGGCATGAGGCCAAGCGGACTGGCGGCAGGGTGCAGCAGCAAACTCCCACGCGCCAACCATATCCGTGCGGCACACGTCAGCTCTCTGTCAAGAACTCGAAATCTCAAGTGGTCGGCCCTCGATTGTAGTCATATCGTCAACCCCGTCCAGTCGGAAAGCGTTGACCGTGGCATTGCCGGGTCCTTACCATGGAACCATGGCGCCGCGGCTCTCTCCCAGAACTATGCTATTCGTGTTTGCCGTGCTGGCCTGCTGGTGCGCCACGGCAGGCAAATCCGCACAAGCCTCCGAATCCCCAGCCAGTAAAGCGTCATCAGCCACTGCGTTCGACCTCCCAGCGTTGCCCCTGGATAATCCCGCGCGACGCAAAATGGTCTCTCTGTTACCGCCGTTCACCGATCCCCGGCAATACCTGATTCAGCGCGTCGAAGAAAAATTCGCCTCCGGCGAACAGAACTACAAGGCCGGGCATCTGGAAGCCGCGCGCAAGGATTTCGACGACGCCGTCGACTGGATGCTGCAAAGCGGCTACGACCCCAACTCCGACGCCAAGTTAAGCGAGCTGTTTCACCGCGTGGTGGATACGGTTTATACCTACGAGCTGCAGGCGTTCCGCGCCGGCGATGGCTTC
The DNA here is from genome assembly GCA_964194235.1 of uncultured bacterium. Lineage (GTDB taxonomy): Bacteria > Acidobacteriota > Terriglobia > Acidiferrales > UBA7541 > Acidiferrum. Next base: position 1,337 of record CAXMLS010000856.1, read on the forward strand.
AATGAAGCCCCGGCGGTACCCGCGCCGATCGATGAAGTTGCGGAGATGACCTTTCCCGTAGACCCGCGTCTGAAGGCCCGCGCCGAAGAGGCCGCCAAAAATATTTCGCACGATTTGCCCTTGACTGTAAATGACGAGGTGCTCTCATTCCTGAATTTCTTCCAGACGCCCCGTGGCCGCGCCATCGTGGAAACCGGCTTGCGCCGCGCCGGTCGCTATCGCGGAATGATTGCGCGCGTGCTCACCGAGGAAGGCGTGCCGCAGGACCTGATCTACCTGGCGCAGGCGGAAAGCGCATTTCAGCCCACCGCTCTTTCGCGCGCCGGCGCGCGGGGCATGTGGCAATTCGTGGCCTATCGTGGGCAGGAGTACGGCCTGCGCCACACCTGGTGGCTCGACGAGCGGCAGGACCCGGAAAAAGCCACGCATGCCGCGGCGCAGCATCTGCGCGATTTATACAAAATGTTTGGCGACTGGTATCTGGCCATGGCGGCGTACAACTGCGGCCCGGGAAATGTGCAGAAGGCCATTGAGCGCACCGGGTATGCGGACTTCTGGGAATTGTATCGGCGCAACGTGTTGCCGCGCGAAACTAAAAACTACGTGCCCATTATTCTGGCCCTTACCCTGATTGCCAAAGACGCGCCGCATTACGGCATCCAGGCCGAGCCGGAGCCGCCGGTTCCCAGCGACATCGTCAAGCCCGGGCGGGCCATCGATTTACGCCTTGTCGCCGAAACCATCGACGTGGATGTGGAATCACTGCGCGCCTTGAATCCCTCGCTGCTGCGCCTGGCCACGCCGGACGATCCGGCCTTTGAGCTGCACCTGCCGCCGGGCTCCGCGCAAAGGTTCTCCGCGGAGATTGCCGATATTCCGTCCGACAAATGGGTGAGCTGGCGGCGTCATCGCGTGGCTACCGGCGAAACGCTTACCTCCATCGCCAAAAAATATCGTGTCACTCCGAAAGCCATCGCCGACGCCAACAACCTGGAGCATGTCACCGCGCTCAATACCGGCGAAAAACTGATCATTCCCGCCATCCAGCCGGCCACTGAGAACAAGCGCCGCATGGTCAGTTACCGTGCTGTCTCTTATACACATCT
>CAXMLS010000857.1:0-3123 GCA_964194235.1 uncultured bacterium
CCCGCCACTTCCAAAATCATTCCAACAAAATTTAAATGCGCATTAGTCGTCATAGTTTTTCCTTCTTCATACTCAAAGCGAAAATTGCCCGCCGCGTCTCAAGCCTTCCTCTAACCGACGCCAGGCCGTATCAAGTTCCGGAACGAGAGTATTCGTTCCGCACTCTTAATTACTCTTTAGCCCGCGCCACCCGCTCCGGAACCACAATTTCATATTCCGGATTTTTCCCGCCGTCGCTCGCGCGTTCTCGCTCGTATTTCATCTCGTGCAAACTCTCCAGCGCCCGCTGCGCCACCTTCTCGTCCTCCGACCGCACTTGCCGCGCCCACGCCTCCACTAAATCCACACGCGCAAATACCGCGTCCACAAAAGCGCCACTGTCCGTTGGCAATTCACCTTCGCCCGGCGGCAACTCCATTTTTTCGCTTGGGGCGCGCGGAACGGTTCTGGCTCTATTGCGATTACCGGCCACCTCAGCGCACGCTGGACGGGCCGAGCTGACCGCGGGGGAGTTTGCGGCCCTCGCATCGGTTGTTCCGCCCGCGTCGTCAGACGCAGCACAGCTATCGCAACAAGAAAGCTGCTCGTTCATCGCCGCTTCAAACGTAAGAAAACCTTTTCCGTTGATACGGACCGTGATCCTCTTCCGTTTTCGAGCATTCGCACCGCGCGTCCGGCGAACTTTTCGCACTTCGTTACTCACCCGCCATCCAAATCAAAACGTTTCTGTATCTAACCGTGGCTTTCAATGACTCATCACGCAGCGCCCACCCGCCAACGACACGCCACTGGGTTCCCACACGCCGTACTCGCGGGCCTGCCCGCCGTGCGCAGGGATTTTGCTAATAAATCAGCGCCGCTTGTATTTCTTCACCGCAACCCGCCGCGAATTCCGACGCACCACCGAATGACCAAACTCCCTCAACCCGCGAATCTCATTCCCGGCTTCCCTCTCCCTGTCATCCCATTCCCTTCCCACAAACCCACTCGTGCAAATCCCCAGCATCACGCCTGCCACCACGTCCGTGTGTCTCCTGCACAACACACCACTCTTCTCCGCCAACCGCGCACACGGAATCCAAGATTCCCGCGAGCCGGGAATGGCCGAAAACGCGATGCACTTTTTCATGAAATGGAATCGTTACTGAGAAAATAAACTCTGCTACCGCGCCTAAGACCAGCGCCCTTCCGTTAATTCACCGTCACACTAAAGCTGGCAGGCGAACCTGGGGGCACCGTTGCAGTAGCAGTAGATGCGTTTGGGAGTGACTCCGTGCCGTCGGCCATCTGCGCCGTCGCGCCAAACACGTGCACCCCGCTGCGCAGCGCAAGCGGTCCGCTCGTTCCGGTAATCCCATTCACCGGACCGCTCGCTCCCGCCGGCGCCGTAATCGAAAACAATTTCACTGCCGGACTCGTCGTCACGTCATACACATTGAATTGCTGCAAACAATTTTTCGTCACTGTCGAACTGCACGCCGCGTCTGCCGTGAAATCGTAATTCAACGTCACCGCTACAGTGTGCTGCCCGGGAGCCGCGCGCAAAATCGCTACGCCCACCGTCGCCGCCACCGCCATCACCACAAACCCAATTCCCCCCATCCGTCTTCGCATAATCCGTCCTTTCAATTGCTCGGGATTTTAGTAATGACTCGTCACGACTCTCACTCCATCTCCAAAATTGTAAAAATGAGCGCGTGTCATCCCGACCGAAGCGGCCAGTCGTTTTCTGCGCTCGCAAAGCGAGCGACCGGCCGCGCAGCGGAGGGACCTCTCTTAGGTTTGCTTCTGTTTTCTTTTCGACACTTCTAAACCAGAATCTTCGCCGTCAATCCCGCTCCACCCGTCGAAGAAACAAACTTAATCCGCAGAAATTTCGCCTGCACTCCCGTAACGGTTCGCGCCTCTCCCGTCACCGTCCCAGCCGCCGTGTCGATCGTCTGATACTCCGCATCCACGTCCGCCATCGCACTCTGCAGCACCAGGCTCACCGCCGTAGGCGCCGTCCCATAGATCAACTGCCAGCGCACCGCCGTTCCGCTGTCCGGCTGCCCGGCAAAACTCGAAATCGCAAACTGGCTTCCCGCCTGCGCGGCTCCCGGAAACGCCTCATTGTTGAAGCTGAACCCCACATCCCCAGGCGCCAACGAAATCGGCGGATTCAAATTCTGATAGTTAGGCATCTCAGCTCCTTTTCAAGAAACCTGTTTTCCACGCATTCGCGCGGCCTGTCTCCGTCAATTGCCCGTACACGCCTATCCCACTTCGGAAAACGCGCTCTAAAAGTCGATACATCGGGATTGTTGACGCCGGAAAGCAGGCCCTAAAAGCAAAACGCCCCGGCATCGCCGAGGCGCACTTGTTTACAAAGCAAGTGTACCATACAATTACGTAATGTCAATGGAAATAATAAAAGTAATTAGTAAGGATAAAAGACAGTCGTCCGCAAAAAACAGCTTGAAAACTACAATGGAAAAACAAAAAGGCGACTCGGAAGAGCCGCCTTTTGTTTCTAATGCCGTGTCAGGATCAACTAGACTGTAATCTTGCTGGCCTTCCGTGTCAAAGTGTATTCAGGCGGGTAGCTTTGTCTCTACCCTGTTCCTAAACGCACCGCATGGACTCGCCGGGATTTGAACCCGCATCTCAGACCCTGACAAGGCAGTGTATTCCCATTACACCGCGAGCCCAAAAAGACTGTATCATAAGTATCTAGATATATAACTCATACGTATACTTAAATGAGTGGTGTTTCGATCAAATGGGTGCGCCTGCTCTGCTAAAATCTTCCCGTGCCCTCCACTCTGGCCACTTCGCCAACTCCCCGCCTGGCCCGCATCCAGATCCATCCCATCAAGTCTCTCGATCCCGTCGAAGTTCAATCCGCCACCATCGGCCCCGTCGGCGGACTCCAGTTCGACCGCGTCTGGGCGCTCTATTCTTTGGACGGCCGCCTCATCAACGCCAAGCGCACGCCTGCCATGCACCAAATTCGTGCCAGCTACGCTCCCAATTTCGCAAGCGTCACCCTCTCCGTCCCCGCCGATCGCCGCAATATTCCAGCCGCCACCTTTGCTTTTCCCGCTGACACCGAACCCGCCGCAGCCTGGTTCACCAAGTATT
>CAXMLS010000858.1:0-7126 GCA_964194235.1 uncultured bacterium
GATGTGTATAAGAGACAGCGTAAGTATTGCGCTTCAGCGACCGCCGAGCTCGAAATTTGACAACAAATTGAGTGGAACAATGTGGGTCGACGACGTTTCGATTGTCGCGCTGGCCGCGAAACAACACGGAGGGAGTAACCGGGTAGATGAATTCTGTTACTGAACATTTAAGTAATACGCAAGGTAACTTTTCATGAGACTGATACCGATCGGTATCTGTGCGATGGCTGCCTATGCCGTGCTGGCTTTCGGTGCGGTGGATCCGTCTTCAGAATTCATTCTCGAGATTGGATCTGTGGGTCTACTTCTGCTTTGGTTTTTGCGGGCAGTTCGCCAACCACAGCTGGAGCTGGAGATCCGGTCGAATTGGCTGTATCTGCCGTTTCTTGGTTTCTGCGTTGTGGCGCTCGCCCAGTACGGTATGGGGCTCACTGCAAATGCCTATGGCACTAAAGTTGAGTTGCTGAAACTCGGGTCGTACTTGTTTCTTGGATTTGTGGCGGTGCAATCGATCCAGACGGAAGCGGCACACAACAGATTCGCGTGGTTCCTCGCGACCATGGCGTTCACAGTATCGTTGTTCGGGATCCTGCAATTTCTGACCTGGAATGGAAAGTTGTACTGGGTCAGGGAAGTCACGAACGCTGGAACATCTTTCGGACCTTTTGTGGACCGCGACCACTTCGCCGGCTTTGTGGAATTGACGGTCCCGTTCGCGCTGGCCATGCTCCTAGGTGGAACGGTGCGGCGAGAGTTTGTGCCGGTGGCGAGTCTATTCGGCATTCTTCCCATTGCAGCGGTGGTGTTATCCGGCTCGCGCGGAGGAATGGTAGGCGTATTTTTTGAAATTGGAGTGTTGCGAATGCTGCTGGGGAGGCGGGTTGTCGCAGGCGGGAAGCGCGTGTCTGGAGTTTTTCTTCTCGTTTTATGTGGAATTTTTATCGCATGGTTGGGAACGGGCGGGACTTTACAGCGGTTCAAAGACCTAACGGCTTCGGGAGTTATACCGGACCGAAGAGTGTCGATGTACAAAGATACCTGGCGGATCTTCACCGATCACCGCTGGGTGGGCAGCGGCCTGGGCACGCTGCAACACGTTTATCCGCGTTATGAAAGCCATTACGATGGCTACATCGTGGACCATGCACACAACGACTATCTGGAGCTTCTGGCGGATACCGGCGTGGCGGGAGGGATGTGTGGGATTTTCTTTATCCTGGTGCTATTCCGGCAAGGACTTTTAAATCTAAGTAAAGCGCCAAGCCCGGGTGGCGGAGCGTTTTACGACGGCGCGTGGGCTGCATGTGCAGGATTCCTGTTGCACAGCCTGGTAGATTTCAATCTGCACATCCCATCGAACGCCTTGCTTTTTTTCTTGATCGCTTTCACAGCAAGCGTTCCGACCGGAACAACAAAAGCGAGTTCATTTGCGCGCGCCGGCACGATCAAGAGTATTTCAGGGGAGACCAGGGAGCAGAGCTTGACTTAGATTGCAGTGACAAGAAGGAAATTAAGAAGGGATGACTCTGCGGAGATGCTAACTACTGAGGAAGAGTGGAGGAAACCGGCCTGCTCACTTCAGTTTAGAGATGACGTAGCTCTGGGAGTCTCGGGGGCAATTGTTAACCGACTTGCAAATATGGGAGCGTTACGCCGCGCTCTCTATAGCTAATCCTGGAGAGAACGTCCTTGAAAACCCATCGCGGCGGCCTTCATGGATTCAGGGACGCGAATGACCGCGGCTTCGCGCATTACTTTTCTCAGGGCCTCGCCGGTGTCGTGCATGTCTTCTTCCGAGAGCGAGGGATGCACTAAAAACATCAGGCTGTTCTCTCCCAGTTCGCGGGCTACCAAACAACGCTCGCGGGGACGAAGATTAGCTGGAACCGACTTCTCGAGATAAATTTCACTGCAACTGCCACTTGAGCAGGGAACCCCTTCCGCGCGAACTGCAGACATGATGCGATCCCGATTCCAATCTAACTTTAAATGTTCAGGACGCACGTAGACGTAATACTTGTAATAGGCATGGCGCACATCTGGTGGGGGGTGAACGACGCGCAGGGCGGGAATTTCCGCGAAATAGCGGTCTAACTCGGCGGCATGGAGCCGCCGGCGTGAGATGCGCTCGGGAACCCGACGCAGAAGCACGCGGCCCATGGCGGATTGCATTTCCGTCAATCGCCAGTTGGTTCCCGGCTCTTCGTGCACCCAGCGAAAGACCGGAAGTGAGCGATCGTGATGTGCGGCCTGATAGTTCTTGCCGTGGTCTTTAAAGCTCCATGCACGCCGCCAAACTTCCGCGTCGTTGGTGGTGAGCATGCCGCCTTCGCCACCGGTGGACATAATCTTGTCCTGGCAAAAAGAAAACGCCGCTGCGTCACCCAGCGAACCCACCGGCCGACCTTTATAGGCAGCGCCGTGCGCCTGCGCACAGTCTTCCAGGATTTTTAGTCCGCGATCGCGCGCCAGCGCCAGCAGGGGACCCATATCGCATGGCCAGCCCGCGAGGTGTACGGGGATGATCGCGCGAGTTCGCGGGGTGAGAAGTGGACGGACGGTATCCACAGTGAGGTTGCCGCTTGCAAAATCTACGTCGGCGAAAACAGGAATGGCGCCGCGCATGACAACTGCACTGGCGGTAGCGATAAATGTGCGGCTCGGCACGATTACTTCGTCCCCGGGCCCGATCTCCAATGCGTAGAGTGCAAGCTCCAACGCTACTGTGCCATTGGCGACCGCGATGGCATGGCGGCAATTTGCGAATGCCGCGAACTCCTGTTCAAACTGCCGGCCCTCGTCGCCGGTCCAATAATTGACGCGCCCGGAACGCAACACCCGTGTTGCAGCTTCTATTTCGGCTTCGGCAAACTCCGGCCAAGGAGCAAACGGTTTGGTACGCAGCGGCTGACCGCCGGAAATTGCCAATGCCGATTCCTCTATGGTGGTTTTCACGTTTGCAGCGAGAACGAACGGGCAGCGGTGGCAACAATGCGCGCGGGCACGCCGACGGCGGTCACATTATCTGGGATATTGCAAACTACGGCTGCGGCCGCGCCGATTGTGCTTCGCGCGCCGACACTAATTCCAGGGAGGACGACCGCTCCCATACCTACGTGGGAAAAACCGCCAACGGTTGCGCCGCCTCCCAGAGCGGCGTTTGGCGACAGATGAGCGTAGTCCCCAATAACGCAGTCGTGTTCCACCACCGCGCCAGTGTTGATGATAACGCCGACGCCAACTATGGCACCGGCGTTGATAACGGCTCGCGGCATAACTACGGTACCGACACCCACGCGAGCGGACGGAGAAAGCACCGCGGAGGGATGAACCGCAGTCACAAGCTCGAATCTCCACTCGCGACAACGCTCGGCGATCGCGTGGCGCGCGCGGTTGTCACCAATTCCCAGGGCAATCCCGATCTGCCGGCTGTCCTTGCAAGTGTCCCGCAATCTACCGATAGAAATTACCGGGAGGTCCAACACCAGCCCACCAATAAGACTGGCAGAGTCGTCCAGGAATCCTGCGACCGCGAGGCCCGTTGCGCGCAGGCTATCGGCGACGACTTTCCCATGGCCGCCCGCGCCATAAATGTAAATCCGCTGTAGCCTTATTCGCATGAGTCTGAGGTCCCTCGAAATTCCGGCATGGTGGCATGGTCATGGTGTGAAATTCCCGCGCTTCCGAAAACTTGCCAGATGGTACGCACGAGTATCTGAATGTCCAGAGCGAGGCTGCGGTGCTGGACATACCAAAGATCGAGTTGAAACTTCTGCTCCCACGAAAGGGCGTTGCGTCCGTTGATTTGCGCCCAGCCGGTGATACCCGGTCTGACTTCGTGTCGCCTCGCCTGTTCGCGCGTGTAGCGTTCCCGATATTGGGCCAGGAGTGGCCGCGGACCCACCATGCTCATCTCTCCGCGGAGCACATTCCACAATTCCGGCAATTCATCCACGCTGCAACGACGCATCAGGCGACCGAGTGGCGTGAGGCGACGGCTATCAGGCAAAAGGTTTCCGCGTGCGTCGCGGGTGTCCCTCATGGTGCGGAATTTGATCATGGTAAACAGCCGGCCCTGGTAGCCGGGGCGGTCTTGACGAAAAAAAACAGGGGGGCCGATATGCAGACGGATCGCAAGAGTGACAAGCAGAAAGAGCGGCGCAAGGAAGAGCAAACCGAGACCCGCGAGAACAACGTCAAAAATGCGCTTCGCAGAGCCGTAGGTCATGGCATTGAACGATCAACCTGAAATGAGGCGTTGCTATTTGGCGCGTCCAACCAAAACCCACCCGGCGCGGCCACTCAACGGAATAAGCCGGCGATCCTCGAGGCCCGCGTTCACGCAAATCTGATCCAGTTTATTTCGCGACGAAAAATAAACCGGACAGTCCCGGAGCCAATAACGCGCTTTGCGCACGGGCGCTCGCAGGAGCGACCAACCAGGAAAACTGGCCGCCACTCTGCTATTTGCCAAATCCGACATGCGGCGCAGGAGCAGATGCGGCTCGCGGATATAATCGAAAACTCCCAGAGCCACAACGACGTCAAATTTCTCCGCAAAGTTGTAGGTCAGGGCGTCACCCAAAATGAATTCGCATTTATGTTCCACGCCGCGCCGGCGGGCATATTCACGCGCGAGGTCAATCATGTTCGCAGCGAAATCAATGCCTACGACTTTTCGCGCGCCGCTTTCCGCGAACACGACGCTGTTTCTTCCCGACCCGCAACCAATGTCCAAAACCGAGAAATTCCGCAGTCCTTCGAAAGCCTCCACGGTCAAGTGCACTCGTTCGTATAAAGGGCGCCGGAAGAGCCGGTTCAAGAAATAGGCGCTCTGGTGTTCTTCCGCGTACAGCGCATCAAACTGCCGCGCTCGCTGTTGAAAGTGTTGTTCGGTTCTCAATGAGTCCAGCCGCATAAAGATATTCCTCGCAAGAAGTGAAATGGTATTTCTGCAACAATGCCGAGATTTTCGGCCACACGCCCGCTCGGCCGAAATTGTTCTGCCAGTTGGTACGCCAGCCGAAAATCTTTCGCTTCCAGCCGGGTGCCGGATTGGTTTGGAAAACGTCCAGCGGTAAAGGATCAAATTCATACGGATGGAAATAAGTGGTCATGGGGACGTGCTGAGATTCGTGCCGGAGAACAGCCAGGCGCAAAGCCCAGAGCGGAAGAATACGAAAGTAACCTCCACCGGCCACAGGCGCGCGGATGCCAGCAAGAGAAAACGTAGCCAAGGGCAACTCGGTGATATGCAGTCCGCAGGGAAGTTGATAACTCGAGGGCGCGGCATAAAATCCTGGAATGCCGTAGCGCCGGTGGTGAATGGGGAAGATGCTGGAATCGTAGGAAAAGCCCAATCCACCGAGAACATCGAGTGCCCACAAACTCCTAGCGTTGATGGAAAACTCTGGCGCGCGATATCCGCAGACCGGCACGCCAACCAGATCTTCAAGAAGATCCCGGGAGCGGCAGGTGTCACGCGAGAATTGCTCGCGTGTCATGTCACAAACCCGCAGATGAGCATAACCGTGGGAAGCAATCTCATGACCTTGCCGGGCAATCCGGCGCACCAGTTGCGGGTAGCGTTCGGCCACGAGGCCGAGGACAAAGAACGTAGCGCGCGTCTGATGCTGATCCAGAAGCTCCAACAAGAGATCGGTCTGGCGGATGATGGTATCGCGCGCAGGAGGTAAGTCGCCGGTAAGCCGCCGCTGCACAAGCTGATACCAGTCTTCGAGATCGAAGGTAAGGATATTCACGCCGCAGACCTCTGGCGCGCATGATTCGTTCCGAGCGCCGAGTAGAACGCATGCAACCTGGCGAGCACCTGGCGTTGATCATGGTTGCGGAGAATGTATTCACGGCCGCGGCGGCCCATCGCGGCAGCACGGGTGCGGTCGTTGAGTAAGTTTTCCACCGCGGCGACGATCGCGGCGACATTGCGGACCGGAACCAGCAAGCCGGTTTCGCCATGACGCACAACTTCACGGCAACCGCGAATGTCGCTGGCGATTACCGGAAGCTCCATGGCTGCAGCTTCCATGCAGGCACGCGGCACACCCTCGCGATGCGAGGGCAAAAGAAACGCATCCATGGCCGCGTAGCATTGCGGCATGTCCTCGCGCCAACCGGCAAAAACCATGGCGCCGCTTTTACCCAGCGAGGCGATTTGCTCAGTAGATACCGAATTGCTTTTGGCTGCTTCCGGTTGGCCGATGATTAGGAATTTGACCTGCGGGTTGCGGCCGTTGAGCCGTTCAGCGGCTTTAAAAAGATCGCTGCAACCTTTCTCGTAAACCAAGCGCGCGACGCTGCCGACAACAAAATCGGACTCGGAGAAACCGAAACTTTTGCGCATCAGGTTCCGTGCCGCCGCAGCGCTCTTCGGGGAAAATCGCTGCACGTCGATGCCGTTCCCGAGGTAGGTGATCTTCTCCGGGGCGCACAGCCGCGACTGGACGGCAACCTGCACGTCTTCCTGGCTTTGCGAAAGGAGATAATCCGCGAAAATCGCGGTGAACTTTTCCGCGAGCCAGAACACCCAACGCTTGGCGCGGGGCATGCCGTCATGAAAAAGCAATCCATGAATGGTATGCAGCACCACGGGAACACCGGCTAGCTGTGCGGCCAGCGGACCAAGCAGTCCAGCCTTTGCGGTGTGGGTATGAACCACGTCGAAACGGCGTTGCCGAAAGAGCTGATAGAGGCGAACGAAGGACTTCAGGTCGCGGAACGGATGCAGTTCCCGTTCCATGGCCACGGTGTCCACAGCGATTCCAGTTTGCCGTAGCTCGGCAACCCACGGGCCCGGCGAGCAAACGGCCGTCAGTTCGTGGCCCTGTTGCTGGAGGGATTGAATATGATCCATCAACAAAATGCGGATGGAACAGTCCACGGTGGCGACTTGGGCGATCTTTAAGGGTCTTGAGCGGAAACGCCGAGTTATTTCCTGTATTGCAAACGGTTCCGTAAAAAAGACTGGTTTTGAATTCATTTTTTTGTTCGGTGGTTAAGCGTGGTTTTCTGGAAAGTTCGGTGAAACCAGTCGCGTTCTCGGACGTTAGGACCAGGTTGCCGTGGTATACTGCGCCGCAGTATTATTAACAATGCAACAAACTGAAAA
>CAXMLS010000859.1:0-1687 GCA_964194235.1 uncultured bacterium
AGATGTGTATAAGAGACAGGTACCACCATACTCACCGTCGCCGGGTCATCCCGCAGCTTGATATACAGCAGCGTGCCATTTGGCCTCGGCACACTCATCGTCGCTTCCATAAATCCTGCCGGCACCGGAGTGGTGTGCGTAAACTGTGGATCCGAGGCCACCGAATCGATCAAAAATAAATTCGTGCCGCTCACCCGGCATTGCTTGTCCGGACTTTCCGGGCAACGAATTTCCTTGAGCGAAGGCAGTCTCACCAATGTCGCAAGCGGCTGCCAGTCGCCCGTTCCATTGCCGTCCACCGGACGGAAGCGTAGCGGTCCAAACGCTGATGGCCCGAAACTCTTCAGCGGATCAAGCGTCGCCAGCACATTTTCCGCGTCCTGCAACACCAGGTTCCCGTCGGCCACGCTCAGCGAAACGTGAAAAGCATCGTCCGCCGTGCCCACTTCGATTTTCTCCGTTTGCGGAAATTTTCCCGGTATCACGGTTTTCAGGAAAAACGACAGCCGCGCATCCTGTGGCAGTTCGTCCTGATTCCCAAACCGTACCGCTGTGGGCGTCGGCCCTGCCTGCACATTCTTGCTGATCAGCGTCACCTTCGGACGCGGCGCTTCCACCGTCGTCTGCAAATCCAGCACTCTTCCATCCCGCAGTGCCACGTGCGCAACCAGTTTTTCTTCCGGTTGCCATGCGTTGGACCCTGCTCCATTTGGAGCCGCCACCGGAGCCGCCAGTCGCAGCTCATCGCTTTCCTTCGCGCGCGACAATTGTCCCGGCACGAAACGCACGCCCTTCAATTCGGCGCTCTCCACTTCATCCAGCCGCGTGCCTCGCAATACTCCCTGCTGATCGCCGGAATTAATTGTGAAGCGTTCCAGGTGCGCCGCCTCCGCGTAACTATGCAGTGGGAGCTCATCGACTTTCGCGAGCCCGAACTGTTTCACCCCCATGGTCACCGCCCCGGGCGTTTCGTTCTGCAGCGCTACATGGACTTCCAGTTCATCCGCTCGCAAAAGTTTCCAGCTGCTCTTCAGTTCTTTTCCTTTTTCGTCTTTAAAAGTTATCTGTTCCACGCATGTGACGCATTCCGATTGCACGTGCAGAGCGTCGTCGCGTCCTACAATCAAGCCGCTCTGTTCCCCCGCCGACACATTCCACTTTCCGCTGTGCGCCAACTTCAAATCGAATCGCGGTCCCTCAAAAGTTTCAAATCCCCAGTATCCGCGTAGCGTTCCCGTAACCTCTGGATCAATTTGCCGGCCTTGCAATTCGCGCGCGTCAATCACAAACCCGCCGCGCCCCGCATCCGCCTTCGCCGGCAAATTGATTTCCGCGCCGGATTTATTTTTTAATCCCAGCACAAAGTGATGCGCAATATCCGTCGAAAAAACCAGCGGCGCTCCTTCCACCGGCAGCACCAGAGAAGGCTTCTGCAAACAAAAAACCTCACCTGGATGCACCGGACGAAGCGGCGGCAATTGCGCGGCCTCTACCGCCGGCAATCCGATCACCAGAACCGACTTTGGTTTGCGAAACGACGGCGGATTATTCAGCCGCAGATTCAATTCCTCCTGCTTGGGCAGCGCCAGCGCGGGAATATATTGATAATCCGGGGTGCGAAAACTCTCCATAATTTTTGCCAGGTCCACGATCGCGCCCACATAAGGACCTGTCTCTTATACACATC
>CAXMLS010000860.1:0-5586 GCA_964194235.1 uncultured bacterium
GATGTGTATAAGAGACAGGTTCACAGTAGCATAGTGGCCGCAAGCTAGAGTTGGACGGGATTTAGCAGGATTAAGCTGGCAATATAGGAAGCGCGAGGCGACGAATATGGGATTGAGAAAAGCAAAGAGCATCAAGCACAAGGGAAAGAAACTGACGGAGATTTTAGAGGCGCATGGGCGGTTTTTCCGTGGGCACGATGGCGGTATGCGCGCCGATCTGGCGGGCGCGGATTTGTCTGGCGCGGATTTGCGGGAAATAAATTTGAGCGGAGCGATTTTGCGCGAGGCGAATCTTGCGGGCAGCGATCTGCGCTACTCCAAATTGCCGGGCGCGGATCTTTCTGGAGCGAAACTGCATGGGGCGGATTTGCGCAATTCGGATTTGACGGAAGCCATTTTGCCGGGCGCGGATCTTTCTGAAGCGCAGGCCAGCGGAATTGAGTTTTTCCGGTGCGATTTGGCCGACGTGAATTTCGAGCGCGCGCATCTGCGCAATGTGAATTTTCGGCTGGCGAATCTGCGCGGAGCGAAATTCGCGGGGGCAGATATGGGCGTGGCCATTTTGCGAGAAACGGATCTGACGGGCGTGGACCTGAGCGGCGTTGACCTGGCGACAACATTGATGCCAAAGGGATATAGTGCGGCGGGGCCTGCGAAGGTGAAGAGCGCGTAGGTGAAAAACAACACGTAGTTTCGTTGCTTCCGTGGCGACACCAATTGCAAAACTCGAACCATCTTTAGTGCGCGAGCGCGTGCTGGAGGAAATCCGCGGCCTGCTGCAGGAATTGGGTAGCGCAGGGGCGCTGCCGATGCTGAATGGCGCATCGCTGCTGGAACGCGAGCTGGGGCTGGGCAGCCTGGAGCGCGTGGAATTGATGGCGCGGCTGGAGAATGCGTTCAGCGTGCGCATCGAAGATCGCGCCGCTACGCAGGCAAATACACCCGACGATCTTGTCGTAGCGGTATGCGCGGCTCCGAAAAATGTAGCGGAGACGCAGCAAGGGACGCAGCCGGATTCCGCGTTGCGCGCTTCGGTGACGGCGCAGAAACTGCGCCACGAAGCGGAAGAAAGCGGCGTTGCGAACGCCGAGACGCTGGTGGAGGTGCTGCGATACCGCGCGGCGCATGACGCCGAGCGCGTGCATCTTTCGATCACTGAAGATGCGGCGATCGGTGAAGAGGGCGCGGCTGCAAAACAAAATGCGAGCGCGGAAGATGCGCTTGGGCAAGACAAGACGGTAACGCTGACGTTTGGCGAATTGTATGCCACAAGCCAGCGGTGTGCAGCGGAGTTGACGCGGCGCGGCGTGACCGCAGGAAGCCGTGTGGCGCTGATGCTGCCAACGTCGCGCGCGTTTTTCGTTTCGTACGCGGGAATTTTATTGGCGGGCGCGATTCCGGTGCCCATTTATCCTCCCTTTCGCGCGGACAGGATTGAAGAATATGCCGCGCGACAATCCGCGATTTTAAATAATGCCGGCGTGTGCATGCTGCTTACTTTCCGCCGAGCGGAGGCGGTGGCGAAACTTCTGAAGCCGCGCGTCAGCTCGCTGACGGCGGTGGTGGATGCCGCAAAATTGATTGAGGCGATGTCCGAGGCTGCCCCCGCGGCGCCGGGTGCACGGCCGCTGCATTTGAGCGGACCACGCGCACGCAAAGGTAGCGACATCGCGCTGCTGCAATACACTTCCGGCTCTACGGGCGATCCCAAAGGCGTAGTGCTGACGCATGCGAATTTGCTGGCGAATATTCGCGCGATCGGCGAAGCCGTGGAAATGGGGCCAAGCGATGTGGGAGTGAGCTGGCTGCCGCTGTATCACGACATGGGATTGATTGGCGCGTGGTTGACGCTGCTGTATTACGGAATTCCGCTGGCGGTGATGTCGCCGATCGCTTTTTTGCGGCGGCCGGAACGGTGGCTGTGGGCGATTCACAATCATCGGGGAACAATGAGCACGGCGCCTAATTTTGCGTACGAGATGTGCGTGCGGAAAATTGCGGACAAAGATATTGCGGGACTGGATTTGAGCTCGTGGCGCATCGCCATGAACGGAGCGGAGCCCGTCAATCCGGAAACGCTGGAGCGATTCGCAACACGGTTTGCGCGCTATGGATTCCGGCGGGAGTCGCTGATGCCGGTGTATGGATTGGCAGAGGCGTCGCTGGCGGTGACGTCGCCACCGCTGGGGCGCGGGCCGTTGGTGGATCGCATCGAACGCGAAACGTTTGCAGCGCAGGGGCGCGCGATACCGGCAAAAGCGGCCGATGGAAATGCGATTGCGTTTGTGTCGGCGGGAAAAGCTGTTCCCCGGCATGAAATTCGCGTGGTGACTGGGGATGGCGCGGAAGTACCGGAGCGCACGGAAGGATTTTTGTGGTTTCGCGGGCCATCGACAACGACGGGTTACTACGAAAATAAAGCGGCTACGGAGGCGTTGTTCAAAGCGGGGCCAGCGCGAGTTGGCGCGAATGGAGAAACATCGGGCGAGGAATTTGCATGGGTGAATTCCGGCGACCGCGCGTACGTGGCGGACGGCGAGCTGTATGTTACCGGACGCGTGAAAGACATCATCATCAAAGGTGGGCGGAATTTGTATCCGCACGAAGTAGAGGAATTGGCGGCACGCGCGGAAGGCATACGAAAGGGTTGCATTGTGGCGTTCGGGATGAAGGATCAGGCGAGCGGCACAGAAAAAATGATCGTAGTGGCGGAATCGCGCGAAACAGATGCGGCGCGGCGATTGGCGATTGCGGCGGCGGTGACAGATGAAATTTCGCGAGGGCTGGGATTGCCGCCGGATCGCGTGGAACTGATTCCCGTGGGCAGCATTCCGAAAACGTCGAGCGGAAAATTGCGGCGCGAGGAAACGAAACAACTTTTTCTCGCGGGGACTCTGTCGGCGGGAATGGCCCCAGCGTGGTTGCAGATTGCGCGGCTGGGAGCGAGCAGCGCGGGAAGAACCGCAGGGCGCGGGATTGTCAGTGGAGTGCGGAGGGCGCTGGAAGTTTTGTACGGCGTGTACTTCACGGTGGTGTTCACGCTGTGGATTGTGCCGACGTGGCTGATCGTGCAGTTGTTTTCGGATCATCGCGCGGCGGGAAGATTTACTTCGGGGGCGCTGAAGATTTTGTTTCCGCTGGTGGGATGCAAGGTGCGCGTGACCGGCAAGGAATATATGGATACGCCGGGCGCGAAAATATATGCGTCGAACCACACGAGTTATTTCGATGTGGTAGCGCTGATGCTGGGGCTGGGCGTGCCGTACCGATTTGTGGCGAAGATGGAAGTGAGCGGGATGCCGTTTATCGGAACATTTTTGCGGCAGATGGGGCATCTGTCGTTCGACCGCACGGATGCGGAATCGCGGCTGCACCAGGCGGCGGAGATGGAAGATTTCTTGCGCAAAGGGGATTCGGTGTTTGTGTTTCCGGAGGGCACGTTCACGCGGGGCGGAGGCGTGCGGCAATTCCAGTTGGGTGCGTTCAAGGCGGCGGTGGAAACGGGCGCGCCGATTATTCCCGTGTCGCTGAAGGGCACGCGGGAATTTTTGCCGGATGGGGCGTGGTTGCCGCGGCATTCCAACGTGACGATTACGCTGTCGGCGCCGATTTATCCGCGGGCGATTGGCACAGACTCCGGCGGAGATGGTGAGCGGGCGGGGGCGGACTGGCATGAGTTGATCCGTTTGCGGGATAGCACGCGGGAAGCGGTGGCGAAGAATTCGGGTGAGCCGCTGTTGTAGCGGGATTTTGTGTGCGAGTGTGGAAATCGTAAGTCGTTCTGCTACATAACGTTGCAAACTGTCGGTATACCCCACCCGGGGTGTTTTGGGCGAAAGAGTTCGCAATGTGTTGAAAACAAAGGACGGGTGAGGCAGGAAGAGTGGCAAGAGTTTGTAATTGCATGAAGATAAAGGGAGATAGGGGCGGGAGAGAAATGCGGCAGGAGGGATCAATCTGGAGGGACGGGCGACGAGCATGCGGTAGTATACTGTAAAGATATGGTAACTACTACTGTACTAAGGTACAGAAATGGAGAACTGTACCAATACAATAGAGTTGGGAGCGGACGCTCGGGAAGTGAAAAACAATTGGCGGGAGAACTCGGGAGAATCCTTAAGACCCACCATTAAAACCCAAATTGCCTCCGTGTTTTGTGATTTCTAATGATGACCAACAACTTTAAGCGTCGGTGAGAGGTGTGTTTGGATCAAACCCGAAGAGTGCTGCGCCAATTACCACATGGTGATCGTATGAATAGAATAAAATTATTTCGTCTATTATAGTGTAGTAACTTCATTATCTGTTATGGGGAGGTCCTCTCGCAATGGATCCATCCGGCCAGAAGTCATCTGGATCGGACGGGCTGCCGGTGCGCCCGACCGGCATTTGGGTTTATGACAAGAAATTCTACCTGGAGCGCTACCTATCCATTTTCACAACAGGGATAGGCAATAAGTGGCATGGAAAACTTTCATACATTGACCTGTTTTCTGGACCCGGCCGTAGTGTCGTACGGAACACCGGCGAAGAGGTTGACGGGTCGCCTCTTGTCGCACTCAAATCGGAATTCGCGCATTACGTTTTTGTTGACATGCCCGATGTCCTCTCAACATTGACGCAGCGCCTTCAGGGACATCCGAAGCTCAACCAAGTTTCGCTCATTACGGGAGACTGCAATGATGTAATAGACGCAGTCAGGGAAGCTTCACCACCCAACCATTTGGCGCTAGCGTTTATTGATCCCACCGGATTGCAAATTAGGTTCCAAACGATTCAACGCCTCGTACAAAATCGCAAAGTTGATTTGCTAATGACTATTCAATTTGGAATGGGAATAAGAATGAATCTACGGCAGTACGCTCATTCCGAAGGGGCCGCTATGACGGCGTTTCTGGGGAATACGTCGTGGCGTGATGACCTGGAGGCCGGCGGTTCCGACTCACAAATTGGACACAGAATTCTAAACCGATACATGGAGCAGTTGCGTCAATTGGGATATGAGACGGTCCAAGATCGCGAGATTCCTGTTCGCACAGACCACAATAACCTTCTTCTTTATTACATTGTGCTGGCCAGCCGACATCCAAGAGCGCATGATTTCTGGAAGAAGATTACAAAGATTCAACCGTCTGGTCAAATATCGTTGGATCTTTAGCTGAGGTTAACATGTCATTCAACTCATCTATTGAGTGGACGGACTCTACGTGGAATCCTGTGCGAGGTTGCACAAAGATAAGTCCAGGCTGTGCTCATTGCTATGCGGAGACTTTCGCTGAACGCTTTAGGGGAGTAAAAGGCCACCCTTTCGAGCAAGGATTCGATCTGAGAATCATTCCAGAAAAACTAAATGATCCGCGATCTTGGCGAACACCAAAGCGAATCTTTGTGAACTCTATGAGTGATTTGTTTCACCACACCGTCCCAGACGACTACATCGCGGCTGTCGCGACCGTAATGATGGAAGCCGACTGGCACACCTATCAAGTGTTGACGAAAAGACCGGACAGAATGCATGAAATGCTTTTTAACCGTCTGCGATTTGCTGCCGTTCAATCTCATATATGGCTGTCTCTTATACACATC
>CAXMLS010000861.1:0-2139 GCA_964194235.1 uncultured bacterium
GTGGACACCAACTGCGATCCGGATGTGGTTGACTGGATCATTCCCGGAAATGACGACGCGTTGCGCGCCATTCGTCTGTTTACATCGAAGATTTCCGAGTCCGTGCTCGAAGGCCACAACGCTTACCAGCAATCGCAGGTGGCGGAACAGAAGGCCGCGGCGGATCAGGCGCTTGTCGATGGCGTCGAATATGTGGATACCAGCGCGTACGAACAATACGAGAAGCAGGAAGGCGACTTTGTGGAAGGCGTCGTGGATACGCCGGTAGATATTCCCGTCGAGCCTGCCGAAACTGCCGAAGCGACCGTCCCCCCGGACGAACCCCAGCGCTAAAGCTGCAATGCCTGACAATACTTGAAGATTGCCGCGCTGCTGGTGCGGACCGGCGAGCGGAAATTCTTCGGCGGCATTTAAATACTCCAAATTATTTTGTGAGAAGAGACGACGAATGAGCACACAGCCAGAACCGATTCAGACTCAGATCCCCGCCCAGCTCGTGAAACAGCTGCGAGAGCGCACCAATGCGGGATTTGCGGATTGCCGTGCCGCGCTTGTGGAAGCTGCCGGCGACATTGAGAAAGCCATCAGTATCCTGCGGAAAAAAGGGCAAGCTGCAGCCGCCAAGAAAGCGCAACGTGAAGCAAGCGAAGGCCTTGTCGGCAGTTACATCCACGCCGGAGGAAAGATTGGCGTGTTGGTGGAAATCAACTGCGAATCAGACTTTGTCGCGCGCACGGATGAATTTCAGTTGCTGTGTCACGACATCGCGATGCATATTGCCGCTCTCGACCCGCGTTACGTGCGGCGCGAGGAAGTGACTCCGGAGATGCTCGAAAAGGAGCGCGAGATTTATAGCGCTCAGGCGCGGGCGACCGGGAAGCCGGACGCGGTGATCGAGAAGATTGTTACTGGCAAGATGGAAAAATTCTACGAGGACAACTGTTTGTACGAACAGCACTACATCAAGGACGAGAGCGTGACCATCGGCGAAATGATCAATCAAGCCATCGCCAAGCTCGGCGAAAACATGGCCATTCGTCGCTTCGTGCGATTCAAGGTCGGCGAGGTCAGCGGCGCAGCGACTGCGGGAACGGAAACTGCACCGTTGCCAGTGGCCGTTTAGCACAAACCAAATCCCGAAATGAAACCGTTTTGAAAAGGAAAGCGTTCCGGTAGACCCCGGGGCGCTTTTTTTGATTCGCGGTCGTGTGCGGGCGTGCTGATTGTTTGTTACAATTTCGAGGATTTGCCGCGAGCCATCGGAGCTACATGCCTGCAAAAATCGTGAAACCGAAATCAACCGTGCAGTTACCCGCGAAGCCCAAACGAGCGGTGGCTCCGCAAGCAAATGCCAACGATCACAGTAATTCCAATCGGCTCATCTACAAACGCATTATGCTGAAGCTATCTGGCGAATCCCTCCAGGGTTCGCAGGGATTCGGTATTCACGGCGAAACGATACAGGCCATTGCGCGGGAATTGAAGGAGGTGCACGCGCTAGGCGTGGAAGTTGCCATAATGGTCGGCGGCGGAAATATTTTTCGCGGCGCTCGCCAAAAAGGATTTGAAATCGATCGTGCCACAGGGGATTTTATGGGCATGCTGGCCACGGTCATCAATGCGCTGGCGCTGCAGGATGCACTGGAAAAAGAAGGCGTGCACACGCGGGTGCAAAGCGCCATCGAGATGCACCAGGTCTCAGAACCTTTCATACGACGCCGCGCCATCCGCCACCTCGAAAAAGGGCGCACCGTTATTTTCGCGGCAGGCATTGGCAATCCTTATTTTTCCACGGACACCGCAGCGGCGTTGCGAGCGATGGAGATTAAGGCCGACGTGATCCTAAAAGCTACCCGCGTTGACGGAATTTATGACGCCGACCCGGAACAAGTTGCCGGCGCGAAGTTGTACTCCGAAGTGACCTACCGCGAAGTTCTGCACAAAAATCTTAAAGTGATGGACGCCACGGCAATTTCTTTGTGCATGGACAACGGCATGCCTATTGTAGTCTTCAACATGAATCGCCACGGGAACATTAAGCGCGTGCTGCTCGGTGAACGCGTTGGCTCCACGGTAATACCCGCATAGGTTTCTGGCAACGCGTTGCATATTTCTATATACCTGTCTCTTATACACATC
>CAXMLS010000862.1:0-6075 GCA_964194235.1 uncultured bacterium
GATGTGTATAAGAGACAGGCATAATATTGATAGTGCCCGGCATCGTTCTTCAGGCTGCAAGCACCCTCGGAAATTCCCCACGGAATATTTAATGGCTCGACGAATTTTCTTTGGCATGCGACCGCGCCGCGCATGCTGTTTTCCAAGAGGGTCGCCGGATAAGTTTTCATCCACAAGCTGGGCATCAGGTACTCGAACATCGTGCCTGTCCAGGAAAGTAACACTCGCCGGTCCGAGCATTGCGTATGCCCTCTGCCGAGCCCAAACCAGCTGGTCTGAGGAATATCGCCTTTCGCGATCGCCACAAATACCGCGCCGCGCGATTCTGAAGCCAGCAGATCGTAGCAACTCCCGAGCAATTGCTTTCGGTCGACGTCATATCCTACCGACAGCAACTTTCGTTCGGAATCGTAAACCAGGCGGAAGTCCATTTGCTTAGCCAGTTGATCCGCGTCCTGCGCCAGCCGAATTAATCCCTCGTGTATCGCGGAAGCGTGAAGACCACACTGTTGCACTCGATCGTGCAGCGCTTGAATTTTTTCCTGTTTTGCGGTGTCTCCTTGATGCAGCACCACCGATTGCTCCAAACGGATTAATAATTTTTGCGCGTGCTCTGGCAACTTCTGAACTGTTAGCCCGGCGATGACGGTCGGAAGAACCATATCGTCGAAGCCCGTTCGCAACGAGGCGAATTCGGGAAGCAGCCAGGGCAATAACTTTTCCAACAGATCACGCACGTCCTGGAAGCGAGCGTTTGCTTCGTGCAACCACCAGGAATCCATTTGCTGTCCAGAAGAAGCCGTGATGTGATGACCTATTACAAGTTGTAACGACTCCTGCAATTTCGGCAACGATTCAATCCACCGCGATAAATCGTCACCCAATCTTCTGACTTCTGCACGTAAAGCATCGGTCGCGCTCGACAAATCAGCGTGGTCCTCACCAGTGCCAATCTCCTCCGCGCCAACCGTCAGGTATTCCCGCAAACTTTGAAATAACGCTTCCGACAGAATTGGCTGGTTCACCGCCGCCATACAGCCTTGTTTCAACGACAGCAGCGAACACACCAGGTTGCCACTGTCCACGCTGGAAACAAAAAATGGCGGCAACGGAGCTGAGGTTCTGGTGTCATACCAGTTCAGAAAATGGCCGTCGAACCTTGGCAACTGTTTCGCAGTCGTAAATGTCTTATTCGCTTCTTCGAGAAACCGCGGCAAGGTGATAAATCCAAAATCGTAAGCGGCGTATTGCGAGTTCAACAAAAGTCCAAGGTTCGTGGGCGAAATGCGGTGCGCAATGTCCAACTGTTCATTTTGCACATTGTCGGGGATAAGCCACTGCTCTTCCGCCGTGGAGAACGCCCGAAAGTATCGCCACGTTTTCAGTGCGACCGTGCGCAGGAATTTTTCATCGTCAGCGGTAATTTCGCTGCGGCCGCTGACCATAGGTCGATCCAGCCACTTCGCGATTGGCTTGGAAAACAACCACAACACAAGTATTGGCAACGCAGCGAGCAATGAGTGCGGGCGGAATCTGGCGATCAGGCCGCCGACCACCAGCGTCACCAGCGGAGTCCAGTCGAGATACACGTCAACCGGGGTTTTCCGTTTGCTCTCCATCTCGGACTGCGCGGCCGTCTCCCACTCCAGCAAATTACGGTGCGTAACCGTCAGGCGGACCACCGTGCGAAAAATTGCATCCATGGTGACGAGGGTCTGGTGCGCCAGAAAAGTGAAAAATATAAGTACGTTGACCTGGCCGGTGACGAAGTCACCCAGAATTTGTTTTACGTGCGCGAAAGCGTTTCCGTCATTCTCCAATCTCACCAGTGACAGAAGCAGTTGCACATATCGCGGCGTCAACATCAGCGCTACAGTAGCGGCTGTCCAGTACTCCGCGGGCCCGGGCAGAAAGAACCAGGAAGCGAGTAGCAGAACGAATGTCGCGGTCTCCGTAACACTGCGCCGCAGATTATCCAGAATTTTCCATCGTGAAACGAATTTCAGAGGATTTTTGATCAGATTGCCGTTTGCGTCCGGTACCCGCGGAAACAACCATCGCAAAATCTGCCAGTCGCCGCGTATCCAACGATGTTTGCGCCGGCTGTGTGCCCCGAAATGCGACGGATAATCGTCGATAATTTCCACGTCGGACAACAAAGCCGTCCTGGCGTACGAACCCTCAATCAAATCGTGGCTCAAAATCGCGTTGGAAGGAAAGCGCTGCCCCAGCACCTGCCGGAACACGTCCACATCGTAAATGCCCTTGCCCGTAAAAATTCCCTCTTCGAAGAGGTCTTGGTAAACATCCGAAACGGCGTGGGTATAAATATCCAAACCGGTCTGACCGGAATAGATGTAGGCCAATCGCGAACGATTCGCCGAATGGACGCTGATTCCCACTCTCGGTTGCAGCACGCCGTAACCTTGCTGCACGGTGTTGGTCGCTGGGTTTATTTCCGCGCGGTTAAGTGGATGCGCCATCGCCCCGATAAGCCGGTGGGCGGTGTCGCGAGGCAATTGCGTGTCGGAATCCAGCGTAATGACATACCGGACGCGCGTAAGAATCGAAAGATCGCCAATCTTCACCGGAAATTTGTCAGTCTCACCGCGCAACAATTCGTTTAAGTCCAGTAATTTCCCGCGCTTGCGCTCCCAGCCCATCCAGGTATTTTCCACTTCGTTAAACACGCGATGGCGGTGCAAATGATAAAAAGGACTCACGCCGGAATCTCGGTATCTCTGATTAAGCTCGCCGATCAGGCTTGAGCACAAAGCGACGTAATGCTCGTTTTCATCGAATTTTTCACGGGAATCCGGCGGATCGGTAAGCAGCGCGAAGAAAAGACGTGGATCGCGATTGCCAACATAGCGAATCTCAAGGGTTCTGACCAGGTCCCGAATCTGCTCTTCGCTGATCAAGAGCGTCGGAATAGCCACCATGGTTACGCAATCGTCGGGAATGCCTTTGGAGAAATCCAGTTTCGGCAATGCTTTTGCAGGGATGAAAAAGGTTACCAGTTGATTGACGACATCCAGTGCGGATTCGCAGGCAGGCAGCAATAAAAGCAAACTTGCGGCGACCAGCGGAACTCCAACGCGAAGTCCGCTCACTACGAAAGCCATGATCGCCACGATTAAAACTTCCAGGCTGATGAAGTACAGAAGTTCCGGTGCGTCATGAAACGCCTCGGTAATTTGCTTGAAACCCTTTGCGCGATACTCAATTCGTTTCTGTAACGCTTGACGGCCGCGGTCGACCAGGTAATATCCAACGTGACCGCGCCGCTCGCGCGTCACCGGAATCGCTTTGAATTGCGCGCGCGCTTGCGTGGCCAGATCCACAGCCAGCCGGGCGATTGTGAATTCGTCGGCTTTCGAACCGCGAACGAACTCCTGAATCGCGGAATGATAATTTCCGCGGCTATCGAAATCCATGCGCGGGTACGCTTTCGCGGGATCGTCGCGCAGAATAGACTCCGTTCTGCTGAGCGCCAGGAAAGGACGTTTGAAATCCGCTTCGCCCAGCTTCCGCATGCTGTCAAGCAGACGAGTCATGTCGACGGAATGTTTGCGCTCCGGCACCGGCGCCCCGTTGGCTTGCGAAAAGCCATCCGCGCGCGGCATATCCGTTGTTTGCTGCGCGAAGCACTCAAACAGCACCAGCTGCAGCATCGGCTTCAGCAGCCAGATCTCCGCCACCTGGAAATAGCCGGCGTCTTGCGCAGCATCCATAAACTCGATGAGGGTTGCCTCATCAAAGAAGAAGTGCGCCGCCGTCAGATACGCTTTCGCCGCGACGTAAACTCTCGGCACCTCCTCGGCTCCTTCATCTGCGCCGAGTTTCACCTGGGGTAAAGGCGTTTTGGAGTGCAACGACATGCGAATATCCAGCGAGACGGACCGCAGCATGCGCTGACTGGTGGCCACAAGTTGATTCGCGAATGCGGGAGGCTTTTTGCCCTTGAAGCCAATGATGCGATCGCGGCTTAAAATCACGCGCGCCGCATGTTGCCTTTTCTTCTCCAGAAGTTGATTGTCGGTTTTGTGTCCGCTGATCGCCCAGGTGCTCGATCGCGTCCTGGCTTCGGCACGCAGTTGTGCCACCAGGAAATTGCGATCCAGTGCGTCCGCGCGGCTGTCTGAGGGCTCAGACCAAACCGGCGACGCAGGCCCGGTTTCTCCCGTATCTATCCTCGCGATGGGGTCGTCAGTCATGTTCGAGCATTAAATTTCATCGGAACTTTCATCCCTAGCGATAACTCGAAGCCTGCAGTTCGAACATTTCGGCGTAACGCCCGCCGCGCGCCATCAACTGCTCGTGTCGCCCTTCCTCCGCAATTACGCCGCGCTCCAGCACGATGATGCGGTCCGCCATCTTCACTGTCGAGAAGCGATGCGAAATCAGCAGCGCCATCTTACCCTTCGTCAACTCCGCGAATCTTTCAAACACTTCGTGCTCTGAGCGGGCGTCGAGCGCCGCGGTGGGTTCATCGAGAACCAATATTTGCGCATCCCGAAGATATGCTCGTGCCAACGCCACTTTTTGCCACTCGCCTCCGGATAGGTCAACGCCAGTTTCAAATCGCCGCCCCAGCATCTGATCGTAACCGCGCGGCAGTTTCTTGATCACGCCTTCCGCCAAACTTTTTTTCGCCGCGAGTTCCACCTCGGCCAGATTTTCCCGCGCATGAATTTGTCCCACCGCGATATTTTCCCAGGCGGTCATGTCGTAGCGCATAAAATCCTGAAAGATCACCGCGATGTTGCGCGCATAATCCTCCAGGTCATATTCGCGCAGATCGATCCCGTCCAGCAGTATTTGCCCAAACGTCGGGTCGTAAAGCCGGGTGATCAGCTTCACGATGGTTGTTTTGCCTTCTCCGTTTTCTCCAATCAAGGCAATCCGTTCATCCGGCGCCAAGAAAAGATTCAAATTGCGAAGAATCGGCCGTTCGCCGCCGGGATAAGAAAACGATACATCGCGAAAATCGATTCCGCCCTTGATCGGCTTCGGCGTCTTCAATGCGTTGGGCTTGGAATACACCGTCGGACGAACCGCAAAGAATTGCAGCAAATCGGTCAGGAACAGCGATTGATCCGCAATGCTCGAAAACGTCGAAAAGATCATTTGCAGGTTGGCACTGGCGCCCGCGATCGCACCGGTCAAAAAAGTAAGCGTTCCCACGCTCATATGACCATCGATAGTCTCCAGGATCACGTACGCGTACGCGCCGTAATAACCCATTGTGGTCAGCAGTGACAACAGCGCGCTGGCCAGAAGGCGGCGCTTGGCCAGTGCCACGTTTTGCCTGTACACGTCGTCTGACAATTGCTTGAATCTGTCCGTAAGAAACGCGCTAAGTCCGAAAAGCTTTAATTCCTTCGCGCTATCCTTGCTGGCGCCAAGAAACCGCAGGTAATCGATTTGGCGCTTTACCGGCGTCTGCTTGAATGCCAGTGCATAACCAAGAAACGCGAAGTGGCTCTCACCCAGAAATGCCGGAATCACGCATGCGATCAGCACTACCAAAAGCCATGGCGAAAACACCAGAATGCTCGCCGCCAACGTCACCGTCGTGATCACCTGTTGAACCAGGCGGCCCATTTGCTGAATCATGCCCAGCCGGTCCGTGGCCTGCACCCGCGCCCGTTCCAGTTTGTCGTGAAACAAGGGATCTTCGTAATTCGCCAGGTCCAGCCGCGAAGCGTGATGCATGATACGTACGCTGATATGCCGAATGTACTTGTCGGCCAGCAGCGTGTCGCAATAGTCCACGATGCGGTTCAGGATTGACGCAAAACACGCCAAGCCGAACTCCAGCCCTACCAACCACCAAAAATCGCTGCGCAGAGGACTGCCCTGCGATCTATGCGTCACCACCGCGTCGATAATCAAGCGCGCGACGGCCAACAGCGCCAATGGCGATAGTGCCGAGATGCCTCGAAAAACCAGCCCCCAGGTAACCACCGACGGGCTCGCATTCCAGATGATTTTCAATACTGGGGGAATGTTTTTAAGTGATTGAAGGCGCGAGGTCCAAGCCTGTTTAAATGCTGTCTCTTATACACATCT
>CAXMLS010000863.1:0-1814 GCA_964194235.1 uncultured bacterium
GATGTGTATAAGAGACAGCTGCTAAGCGCAGTACCCGTCATCGCGACAAATGTCGGCGGCCTCCCTGACCTCGTCCAGGAAGGCATCTCAGGCAAACTGGTTCCTCCTCGCAATCCGCAAGCTCTCGCCGCGGCCATCGTATCTTCCCTGCAAAATCGCGAAGAAGCCCGTCGCCTGACCGTCGAAGGCCAAAAAATTGCCCGCCATCTCTTCGACGTGCAACGGACCGCCCGCGAAGTTGCGCAAATTTACTCTCAGCTTGCTCCAGGCATCACCACGCCCGCCATGCAACCATGCCCCCAATTTGCTCCAGGCATCACCACGCCCACCACGCAACCATGCCCCCAATAAAAATACTGCACGCGCTGGGCACGCTGGATCCCGGTGGCGTCGAAACCTGGCTGCTCGCCCTGCTCAGGTCCCTTCCTATCGCGGTCATTGAAGCCCAGGCCGCGGGGCTTTCATGCGTAATTTCCAGTGAAATTAGCAAAGAGGTCAAAATTTTGCCTCAACAAGTAGTTCAGCTTCCGCTCGCGCTCGGCCCCAAGGAATGGGCGAGGATAACAATTAAGTTAATCGATCAAGGTAAATTCGAAACGCAAACATCCCTTCGAGCCATGCAGCAAACCGATTTTTCCATCGATCGTAGCCTTACAATGCTCATGAATCTCTACTCCGGACTTCAGTTCGGCAACCGTGCAATATAAAATTCTGCCTTCCATCGTCTCCGGTGTTGGTTGTAGGAAAAATACTGAGCGACGATGCTCAAATTCTTTTCTCCATCATTTTCCCGTCGACCAGCAGGTCGTTATACATGTCTAGCCAACAGTCATGATTCGCGACGGTGTTTCCAGTCGATTGATTCCGGGCCAGACCAAGCGCCAACTCCCGAGCGGGCGTGAGCGATCAGATTATTTTGCTTCTGTCGTCTGCGTTGCCGTTTTGACTCTGTTCTTCATTCTGTGGAGTGATTCACTCGTTCACTGGTTCCTCCTACCTCTTATGGCGTGTGGTGTTCTTACCGGCGTGGACGTTGTTCGATGGCTGCGTAGGCGGCTGGATCTTTTCGATCCGAAAGCTATCATCGCTTGCATTGCCTTTTATGGATGTTTCGTAACACCAATTCTCCATGTGAAGTGGGACAGGTTTGGAGTAAATAACGATCTACCTTTGTCAGGAGACTGGCGGATCTGGCTCGGTTACATGGCTGCTCTTAACGCCGCAGGATTGCTTGGTTACCAGCTTATTCATAATTGGGTTTTCCGCCACGCTGGTTCGTCGAAGTTTTATTGGGAGATTAACCGAAATAGATTTTATTTTTCCTTCGCACTAGCCCTGACCTGCTCAGTGGCTGGTGTCTCGTTTTTTTTATGGCAAATGGGTGGAATCGCAGGAATGGTCAGGTCTTTCGAGGAAAATCTCGAAGCATACGCGGGTAAGGGCTGGCTCCTTATATTTGCGTGGCCGCTCGCCGTTCTCTCTTTCATAGTTCTGATATTTATGTGGACTGACCGGGAACGTCGGACACGCCGCCCACTCGCAATCGGGATTTTGTTAGTTTCTGCTTTCGGAATTGGTCACTTCGCAATGATGGGCTGGTACGGCACTCGCGCGGGAACTATTTGGGCGCTCTTTTGGATGGCCGGCGTTGTCCACCAGCGGTTTCGCAAACTACCGCGCACGATAGTAGCTCTGGGTCTGACTTTTATTATTGTCTTCATGTACTTCTATGGTTTTTATAAGGAACAGGGGCGCGAGGGATTTGGCGTCATACAGACACCCGCAAAATGGCTTCAACCCGTAGGGTATAGGGA
>CAXMLS010000864.1:0-2480 GCA_964194235.1 uncultured bacterium
TGGTAAATTAACTGAAGGGTGGACCGATTTTGCATTAAAGGATGGGAATTGACACTGAAGGGTGGAACTTGACACTTCGATGCCTGGAAAAACCGCTCTCCATCAGGTATACTTTCTCCAAAACCTGTAAATTACGTTCCTCATTGAGAGATTGACGAACCGTTGGCATGCGGAAGACGGACGCACATGTCAGGCGGAGTTGCTCATGGTCGCACCAGCAGTTGAAGGCATTGATCTGTTCAAAAGAGCGGAAACAGAGCACTTTTTGACGAATAACTTTTCGCCTGCTTCAGTAGATCACCTTGAGAAGCGGCATCACAGTTCTGTCAGAAAACTTTTCGTTTTCGTTTGAAAAGACCGTTTTTACGATCCTGGTCTGCTGGAAACAAACGGTCTGTTGCCTGGAAAAGAATTGCGTCAGACGAGCCAGAAAATGCGCCGCTTTTACATCTTACATATCGAGGTGCGCGAATGGTTATGTGTCAAAAAGCGAACGGAATTGATTCAAATGACAGTATCGGTGGCTGACGAACTTCGGGTGATGCTCGAAATCGGCCCGAAAGGCAAGCAGGTGGTGGCGGTGGCACCGGATTGGCCCGGCCTCGAGCGTGGTGCGAAGACCAGGGAGGCCGCGATTGAACGGTTACAAGCCTACCTTCCACGCTACGCACCAGTGGCAAACTTGGCGGGGATGGGTGCGGAGTTCGCGGCCATCGCCACCGTCGACGTGGTCGAGCACTATCCGGGTACGGGCTCAACCGACTTTTGGGGCATCTCGTTCGCGTTCTCGGGCATCGACAGACAAGTCGTGTCGAGCGAAGAATTGGAACGAGAATTGACGCTGCTGCCGGCGTGCTGGGCGTTTTTCGACGATGTACGTTCGCGCGTGTCGGCGGAGCTGCAGAAGGGTCCGCGCGGGGGTGGGCGGGATCGGGACCGCATCGTCCGGCATACGTTGGGCACGGAGCAGGACTGGGCGGCGAAGCTCGGGTTGCGCACTCCTGACGGCGCGCTGCTGACCGACGAGGGCCTGAGAGCGCACCGCGACGCCTATCGCAATGCCATTCGGGCGTTCCATGCCCAGGGCAAACTGGCCCGCACTTGGCCGCTCCGGTATCTGATTCGGCACACCGCGTTTCACACGCTGGATCACGCGTGGGAAATGGAAGACAAGGACCTGACAGGCAACCGCGCGTGAGATGGGGGGCAGAGGGTGCGTAGGGCGCCACCGAGAACGGTGCTCCTAGAGTTGCCGAAGGGATCGCTAGAGACGGTTCTAGAGCATGCGCAGGATGCCGGGATCATCAAAGTCATCCTGAGGCGCCTGTGGTTCGTCTCTTGTCGCTTGATGTCCCGACACGAATAATGACGATCAGGACACGAATGATGGCGAAGTTTCATAAGGAGAGTTACCGTGATGCCTGATGCTCTATTTGCTGAACCCAAACTTGCCGAAATCTATGACCTCCTCGACAGTCCGGACAGACTGGACCTTGCTCCATATCTAGCTGTAGCAGACGAATTCCACGCCCATTCTGTTATTGACTTGGGATGCGGAACTGGTAATCTTGCCTGTCGCTTGGCGGCACTTGGGAAAGAGGTCGTTGGCATCGATCCGGCTACAGCCTCACTGGACGTCGCCAAGCGGAAGGCGTATGCCGACCGAGTTCGCTGGATCACCGGTACTGCGGCACAGCTCAAAGGATTGGATGCCGATCTCATCACTATGACCGGCAATGTGGCACAAGTATTCGTTATGGACGAGGAGTGGATGGTGACTCTTCGTGCCTGTCGCGATGCGCTTCGTCCAAGTGGGCGGCTTATCTTTGAGGTGCGTGATCCAGCCAAGGAAGCATGGAAGGGCTGGAGCCGAGAGCAGTCCTACAAGACGATTGAAGCACCTGGAATCGGCATGGTCGAGTCTTGGGTGGAACTGGTGAACGTGCAGCTACCGCTCGTCTCTTTTCGCCATATATTTGTGTTCCACAAGGACGGGAGCGTGATGACGTCCGAGTCAACTTTAAGGTTCCGCACCCGATCAGAGATTGCTGAGACACTCTCCCGTGCTCAATTAACGGTAGAATCAGTTCGAGGTGCCCCCGACCGTCCTGGCTTAGAGTTCGTCTTTATTGTTCACTGATGATACCGGTAAGGTTACTAGATAAGGCGGCGAGAGTCAAGTGGCAGTTGGGCGTACCAGAGTTCTCGCTTTTGAGCTGCATCGCTGCTTGTTCTGGCAACTGGAATATTCTTCCCATCGAAAGACTCGCGAGCGATGTATTTCCAATATTCCATGCTAACACCCCAGATGGGAAGCGGTTTTTCCAGGCATCGAAGCGTCAAGTTCCATCCTTCAGTGTCAATTCCCATCCTTTAATGCAAAATCGGTCCACCCTTCAGTTAATTTACCATGTGAGATTCCAGGCAGGAGTGGAGGAATGTGGTAGGCGAACAGGACGGGGGCGACGCAAGCGTCCTCC
>CAXMLS010000865.1:0-2669 GCA_964194235.1 uncultured bacterium
AACAACGTCAAACTCGCCGCAGGACAGATTATGGCAGAACAGTTCCACATTTGGGGTGCTGGGGAGGCGTTAGTCTTCGAACACCCCGAACAACTTCCCCTATGTCGGATGTTAAGCGCATGATACAATTGATGTTAGCAACGGTCGCATCGCAGCGGAGCGGGAATGGTAGGCTCGTGGGCTGGCAGCGGCCGTGCAATATATCGGGATTGATCGGCACCCGCAGCCAAGGATCAGTCTGAGAACTTGGAATTGCGGGTGTATTATAGAATCCCGGCAATCGCGAAAGTGCAATAAGAAACCAACGAGGTAGTCATGGCTGCGAATGGTGAATTGACCCCCGGAGATGCAAAACGAGTTTTGCGGCGCTATTGGTGGATTTTGCCAATCAGCATCGGCCTACTGACCCTACTCGGTTGGGTGGGATCGCAGGTTCTGCCCAAGCGTTATACGTCGCAAACCCTGGTGCTCGTCGAGCAGCCGTCGGTACCGACAAAATATGTTGAGCCTGTAGTTACGGAAGACTTGAACCACCGACTCGCTACCATGCAGGAGCAGATTTTAAGCAGGACCCGCCTCCAGCCGATCATCGAAAAGTTTGGTCTGTATCCCAACGAACGCGGCAGCATGCACATAGACGACCTGGTCGAAAAACTACGCAGCGACATCTCGATTAAGCCCGTTGAAGCCATGCAAGGCACCGGTCCTCATCAGCTGCCGGGATTTTATATTTCTGCAACCTTTAATAACCCTAATTTGGCGCAGCAAATTTGTACGGAAATCACCTCCATGTTCCTGGAGCAGAATGCCCGTCAAACCGAGCAGCAAGCCACGCGGACGACCAATTTCCTTGGCGAACAACTTACCGAAGCAAAGAAGAAACTGGATGAACAGGACGCGAAGCTAGCGGACTTCAAGCGTCAGTATCTCGGTTCGCTGCCCGAAGAGGGACAGGCCAATCTCAGCATGCTGATGGGTATGAACACGCAGTTGGAGGCCAATACCCAGGCCTTGAGCCGCGCGCAGCAGGACAAGGCTTTCAATGAATCACTTTTAGGTCAGGAAGAAGCGAACTGGAAGTTGCGGCAAACCGGCGGTCAAAATCCGGAGACAGCGGATCAGCAACTCACTGTGTTGCAGGATCAACTCACGACCTTGCTGGGACGTTACACCCCCGATCACCCCGACGTGCTGAAGCTGCAGAGCCAGATAGCCGAAATGAAAAAAAGGATGGCTGAGCCAGCAAAAACTCCAGCGCCAACGCCTGGCGCACAATCTGCGCACGAGCCGCCCCAGATTCAACAGCTTCGGGCTAAGTTGCGGCAGGACGATTTAAATATTGCGAGCCTGATGCAACAGCAGGCGCAGATTCAGGCGCAGACCCGGCAGTTGCAGGGTCGCGTGCAATCTACGCCTATGGTTGAACAGCAATATAAAGAAATGACGCGCAATTATGAAACGGCCAACGAGTTCTACAAAGAGCTCCTGAAAAAGAGCCAAAGCTCGACGATGGCCACGAACCTGGTGCACGAACAGGACAGCGAGCAATTCCGTGTGTATGATCCCCCAAGTCTCCCAACCAAGCCGTCCTTTCCAAATAAGGGTTATTTTGTTGGAGGTGGTTCGGGCCTGGGCTTTCTCACTGGCCTTGGTATTCTATTTCTGCTTGCGATGATGGATAAGACCATTCATACCGAGCGGGACGCGGAACTTTATCTCAAGCTTCCTGTATTGACCGTAGTGCCTACCCTGGCGGTCGCTGGATTGAACGGCAACCAGGCGGTGCCTGATCACAAAGAGCATATTTTAAGCGGAGTTTAAACGGTTTCCTGTACGGATTAAAACGAGGTAGAAATGAGCAGGATTCACGACGCGTTAAAAAAAGCAGCGCAGGACCGCGCCACGCAATCTCCAACGCCCACGGCTGTTACGGCTGACCTGGTCGAGGGCGCGGCGGAGATAAATCGTCACATCGACGTGCCGCCTGACGTGATGCGGGGAGAAATCGCGCGTGGCGCCGCGGCTTCACGTTTTCAGGGCTCGCGCTTCCTGAATTATGATGAACTGATCCAGCGCTGCACTCACCCTCAGTGGACTCTGGACGCGCGCAACAGCGTGTTCGTAGGCGGGGACAGCGACAGGATTGGCGCGGAGCGTTTTCGCACCCTGCGTTCCCGTTTGTACCAGATTGCCGGCGCACAGCAATTAAAGAAATTATTAATTACCAGCAGCATTCCCGCGGAAGGGAAGACCTTTGTCGCCGCGAATCTTGCGCAGTCCATTGTGCGGCAACCGGACCGCCGTGTTTTGTTGATTGACGCGGATCTTCGCGCCTCCAGGATGCACCAGGCGTTTGGAGCGCCCAGCGGTCCTGGGCTTAGCGATTACCTGCGTGGTGAAGCCGACGAGTACGCCATCGTTCAGAATGGGCTGGAAGGCAATCTTTGCTTTATTCCAGGCGGCCAGCAAGTTTCCAATCCGAGTGAATTGCTGCTACGCGACAGAATGAAAATTTTATTGGACATGATGACCCCGATTTTTGACTGGATTATCATCGATTCGCCCCCGGCATTGCCGGTGCACGATGCCAGCATGCTGGCGGATCACTGTGATGGCGTACTGTTCGTCGTCCGCGCCGGAAGCACGGATTCGGAAATCGCGCAAAGGGT
>CAXMLS010000866.1:0-2631 GCA_964194235.1 uncultured bacterium
AGGTATGGCTTGCCGAATTCGCGTCCCTTCGTAGTCGCCAAAAATAAAAGTCTTGTTCTTCCGAATGGGACCGCCTGCCGCTACACCAAACTGGTTCTGCCGGTATTTACCTTTTTTAATGCCGCCTGCATTCTCGAAAAAGTTGGCCGCGTCCAGCTTGTCGTTACGCAGGAACTCCCAAACACTTCCGTGGAATTCATTGGTGCCGGATTTGATGGTGGCATTCAGGACGGCGCCCGCGGATCGCCCTAATTCGGCGCTGTAGTCACTGGTTTGGATTTTAAATTCCTGAATTGCGTCAATCGGAGGCCGAATCGCGAAGGCCGTACCGTTCAAGAAATCTACGAGGTTGGAGTTGTTGTCGAGACCATCGAGCAAGTAGTTGTTTTGTGCCGGGCGCAATCCGTTAGCGGAGAAACTGCCGCTGGCGCCAAGCCCGCGCGTGTCCTGCTGATTCTGCGTAACGCCCGCGGAAAGTTGCGCGAGAAAGGTGTAGTTTCTGCCGTTTAGCGGCAAATTCTTGATGGCGCGCTCTTCGATCACTTGCCCAACAGAAGCGTCTTGGGTTTGGAGCGTGGGAATCTCTTGGGTAACCTCGACCGTCTCAGTCGTTGACCCTGGAGACAGCACGAAATCCACGAGCACCCGTTGCTGGACCTCCACCGTCACGTGGGTATGCTCAACGCGGCGGAAGTCTTTGAATTCGCCGGCCAGCGAATAGTGGCCAATCTTTATTGGAGCGAAAATATATTCGCCCGCGTTTCCAGTCAGCGTGGTCTGTATCAATCCCGTGTCATCATTCGTGAGCGTCACGGTAGCGCCAGGGATAACCGCACCACTCGTATCTTTGATAGTGCCAAAAATCGAACCAGCATCCACCTGGGCAAATAAGACGTTCCCGCCAAAGAAAAGCAGCGCGGCGCTCGCCACCAGACACCGCAGAGAGAGGGTGCGTCGGGCTGCTCTCGCAAGAGTGCCTAGTCTAAAAGAGTCTATGAGCGTATGTGTTGGCATCAAATTCTCCCGAAGCGACCTAATCTTTAGCGTTGTTAAAAACTGCAGCTTTAATTCCGCAAAATCCAGCAGTTCCGACCGAACTTTCGAAAGATTACTTTTACTTGCGATTTAGAGCGTTGTCAATATAAATTGCCTGTGACTTTTTCTGGGTTACGTCCAACCACAGACCATGAACAAATTGAGATTTAAGAATAGGCCCACCTTGAACGAAGAGCGCCATCGAACCATCCTGGATCTTCTCAATCGGGTGGGCCGTGTCGTAGTGCGTGATTTGGCCCGGCAATTTCAAATTTCCGAAGTGACCATCCGCAAGGATTTAGACGAGTTATACAAACGGGGCCTAGTGGACCGGACCCACGGTGGCGCCTTACCTCTGCGTGAAGATGTGTTCGAGGATCTAACACTTAGGGAAAAAGAGAAACTATACAGCAAGGGAAAGATTCGTATAGCCGCGGCTGCAGCAAATAAAGTGAAAGAGGGTCACGTAATTATTCTTGACTCTGGCACCACTACTACCGCCATCGCGCGCGCCCTGCGCAATTTCCGGCAACTTACGGTAGTCACTAACGCCGTCAACATCGCGGTGGAGTTAGCTGGTACCGCGGTCGAAGTGGTCTTAACCGGCGGCAAGATGCGGAAAAATTCTTTCTCGTTGGTGGGTCCGATTGCGGAGGAGGTACTGCGCCAATTGAATGCCGATATTTTGTTCTTAAGCGTGGATGGAATCGACGTTCCCTACGGGCTCAGCACTCCTAATTTACCGGAGGCGAAAGTAAACCGAGTGATGACCGCAGCGGCGAAACGCACCGTCGTCGTTTGCGATTCAAGCAAGTTCGGACGTCGAAGTCCGTCGCATATCTTGTCAGTGTCCGCTTTTCAGGAGGTCATCACCGACCGTGGTATATCTCCAGCAGATTTGCGCGCACTCAAGAAAGCGGGAGTCGATGTCACGCTCGTGTAAACACTGAGGTGCATTACATCGTGCACGCTTCAATCGACATGAGTTATTTGCTGGGCACGACGTTCCTACGGCACGATCGGTAAAATCAACGCAGAAGGATGCGCGTTATCGTGATAGATAACGTTTGTAGCTTTGAGTAAGCGCGTCCCGCGGGCCTGTTCTTCGCCTGTATTCTGGTTGCGGTCGAACCGTGGGAAATTGCTGCTGGATACTTCGAGTCGCAGTTTGTGGCCCGTAAGAAAAACGTTGCTCGTGGCCCATAAATCAACACTGATTTGGTATATCTCTCCGGGATTCGCCAATTCCGGTTTTTCCTGCGAATTCCGATAGCGCAATCGGAGGATCCCTTCCGACAAATTCTGCGCGAAGCCGTTGGGCCACACGTCCACGAGCTTTCCGGTAAAGTCTGTGTCCACCGCCGAAGTGCTCACGTAGAGGTCGAGCGAAACCGGTCCCGTCACTTCAGTATCTTTTGCGAACGCTTTCGTCGTGTACACCAACACGTCGCTGCGCGTTTCCGTTGGACGCTGGTCTGCAGGTCCGATCCCGGTTGGCAATGCCCCGCAGCAAAGTGGCCCGCCAATTGTCGGGGCCGAGTCATTCGGATCATAAACGTACTGGTCGGACTTTTCTTCAGTCGGCCCAACCGCACT
>CAXMLS010000867.1:0-2316 GCA_964194235.1 uncultured bacterium
GATTCACACAGTGTCGGCTCTCGCTTGATAATTTGAGCACCATCAGACCTATTCATGTCGATTGACAATCCAAAGTACGATGTTGCCATTTCCTTTCTATCGAAGGACGGAAATATAGCGGCGGCCCTAAACGACAAGTTGAGCGAAAGCCTGGAAGTATTTTTCTTTCCGAAAACTCAAGAGGACTTGGCTGGAACAGATGGCCTGGCGTCTATGCGCCAAGCTTTCTTTGATGACTCGCGTGTAATGGTCGTCCTCTATAGGGAGGGTTGGGGAAAAACACCTTGGACGAGGGTTGAAGAAACAGCGATTAAGGAAGCGTGCCTCGCGTTTGGGTGGCAGAGGCTATTGTTTGTCGTTCTAGAGCAATCCAATACCCTTCCGATTTGGCTACCTCAGTTCCACGTTCGCCTAAACTATACGGAGTACGGGCTAGAACAAGCGGTAGGGGCGATAAAGGCACGCGTTCAACAAAACGGAGGACAAAGCCTATCACTCACTGCGGCAAAGCGGGCCGAATTGTTGAAGGCTGAAGAACTGTTCAGCCACGACAAAGCGAGAATGAATTCTGAAGAAGGACTAAAGTCGATTGTCGAAGCTGTCCGTGAATTGTTCCAAGAGATTGAACGGCAGTGTGCCGACATCAAAGCAAAAGGGTCGATTCAAATCAAGTGCGAATCTGACTTCAGAGAACGAAGTAGCACCCAAGTTTGTGTGGTGACAAACGATATGGTGACTTTGACCGTAACTTGGAATCAGCCTTATACAAACATTTTGGAAGGTACTTTGCTATTCATTCGTGAGTTCAAGGGCCGCTTAATTCTTCCCAGTGAAGTGGGACACCGGATGTATCTCAACGAACCGCGTGCAGTCCGCGAGGTAAGATATTCGCCTGATTTATCTCTCGCCCGCGAATACGGATGGAAACAATATGGGAAAACTGAATTTGTCTCTTCGGCTACTCTGGGCGAGAAATGTGTCATTTCGTTCTTAGACTTGGCCGGCCGGGCCGTGCGAGGAGAATTAACGTAAAAATGTATTCTATATCCTCGATAATTCAATACAGTTGTTCAGTTGTTCAGTTGTTCCTGCACCCGCAAAGCCACAATTTCAGGTCACGGCGGGTTGTACACCGCCGTTTGGCGGGCGTAGCACTGAATCTGCGTTGTTTTTGTGGCAGATTAGGCTCGTACCCGCAGAAAACATGAAGCAGGGATATATTCAGAGTCTGTTTGATCTGAATATTCCGATGAGAAGCTGGCCCGAGTCTACTGAGGGATGGGATTTGCCCTAGTCTTGCAGTCGTCGTTATCGGGGTCAAATGTAATGTTGAGAACTGGGTGCAACTCTATGCCATTCGCTGCGGCGCCCGTTCCGTGGTTGGGCGGATCAAAAAATCCTACTCCGGTTACCTTGACCTTGACCGGAGGCTCGACACGTTTGAATTTCTTTGCTGGTGCCCCGCAGTGAGTGATGAACGCTTTTCGCGCATCCAGAAATTCCGCAAAATGCTTAGACGCACAAGCAAACTGACATGCTGAATCTGCTATCTCGACGACCATCGTCTTGCTTGGATCAATTATGTCAGCGATCACAATGTGAAAATCTCTGTCATTCTCTGTTCCGAACTCCGTCAAGTTGGCCTCGACTTCGAACGTTTGCAGCTCCGTCGGAGCCACGCGATTCAGCTTCGGGCGTTTTGCGGGTTTTGGCAGCGAAGCAAGTTGAGCCACGCTTTTCTTCTGAATGGTTGCGAAGTCCACACTATCAACATCAAGATCGGTCAAAGTTTTGAGCGTCCATCGGTCCTTCCCGCACTTAACGCCGCAAGCCGGTGGATTCTGCGCAAAGGCTGTGCCTTGGACGACAAAGACGAGACCGAGCAAGAGCGAACGACCAAGAACAAATCTCGCCGCGTTTCTGAAGCCGTTATCAAAGAGCACTAACATGACTGGCCCCTCAACCACCTCATGTTCTATGGATTGGCTCAAATGAAATCAGACGCTACTTGCAAATCCCACACTTTCCACCCTCTTTGGCGCAGTGTCGGCAGTATCTGCAATTTTTGCAGGCATTACACGGATCAGAACCCGTGCACGTTGCAGAAAGAAGATCAGTCGACAAAACAGCGAGATTAAGGACGCCCACTAGCGAAAGTATTCGAGCGACGCAGGCAAGTACATTGCGATGCTCCATTGAGAACCTCCTCATACGGGGTTTGGACCCCTATTACTCACTTTGGTCGCTTGTAGCGGGATAAGTGAATCGAAGATTAGTCTTGATAAGTAGTAAGCGTCCGATTTTGGCCGTGTAGAC
>CAXMLS010000868.1:0-3292 GCA_964194235.1 uncultured bacterium
GCCGACAATGCTGCCCCCAGTATAGAAGGGATCCCGAACGAACCCATTGCCGGTAGCTGGAAGGCCGGTGACCGAATCAACTTGCGCTGCTGCCACCGGGCGAGTGGTGGCCGGGTCAAATATGGTTGCCGCGGGGAATGTTCGGCCCAAAAGGTCCATTTTGGTTCCGCTCACCGCTGCGAGTACGTCACGGAAGTCGGTGAAGCCACTGTTCCTCTGCAAATCGGTCGGAACGGCCGGGTTATGAAGCGTACCTTCGCGGATTCGCGTACCGTCATAGTCGCCAAATATAAAAGTCTTGTTTTTAATAATCGGTCCGCCCGCGGAAGCACCAAACTGATTGCGCCGAAGCGTGGCCTTTTTAGTTGTGGTGCGGTCTACGAAATATAAATCGGCGGCGTCCAACTTATCGTTGCGCAAAAATTCCCATGCACTTCCGTGAAATTGATTTGTACCGGATTTGATCGTGGCATTCAGGACTGCTCCTCCGGCGCGTCCAAACTCCGCACCGAAATTGCTGGTTTGCACTTTAAACTCTTGGATCGCGTCCGGCGGGGGAAGATTCACGTATGCAGCGCCATTGAGGTAATCAACAGAGTCGTTATTGTTATCGATCCCGTCGAGGATGTAATTGTTATGGACGGTGGACAAACCGTTGGCCACAAAACTCCCCGATCGGTCCAATCCGCGTGTGGCACTGAGGCTGGTGACGCCGGGACCTAGTTGTGCCAGGAAGGTATAGTTGCGACCGTTGAGGGGCAGATTGTTGATCTGCTCGCTGCTGGCCAAGTTTCCGACGGAGGCATCTTGGGTCTGCAGCAACGGCGCGACCGCGGTGACCTCAATACTTTGTGATAAGGAACCTGGTGTAAGGGCAAAATCCGCTTTCACCTGCTGCTGAACATCCACTTTAATGTGGTGTTGGGTCTCTTTCTGGAAGCCCTGCAACTCTACTTCAAGAGTGTAGATGCCGATCTTAATGGGCGTAAAAGAAAAATTGCCGTCGTCGGATGTTACCGCTTCCGTTGCCAGCGAAGTTTCTTCGTTTGTGAGGGTAACCTTTGCGCCCGAAACGACAGCTCCGCTGCGATCCTTTACCGAACCACGAATTCCGCCATTGTCTACTTGCGAGTAGGCGGGAAGAGAAACACACATATAAAAAGCGAGAGCGACAAATGTTGAAACAACGCTGTATCGTACGAACTGTATTATTCTCATGACGCAACTCCTTTTAGCCCCGCAGCCAGGCGACTCGCTGGGACTTGACGAGAAACAAAAGTGCATGGACACGGTTGCCCATGAAAAGTAAGAAATAGTGTGAAGTACCCCTATTTGGCGGGCCGTGCAGGTGCACGCTCGCCGTGCGCGTGCACGTTAACGTTAAGAAACGCTCATTGTCAAGAAAAAAGTGATATGTTGCATTCGAAAATTGACTTTTGCGATAAAGAAAAACGTGCAGGTGCAGGACGCGATTGTCAGGCGTGTTGCAAGATATTGGGATTGGCAACGGGCTAAATCGTTCCGCATCGCAGAAGAAAAACACCCACGGGAGGTAGCGCACTGTCTGATCGAGGATCAAAAACGGCGTTCAAATCCAATTCGACACACATTGGAGTTCAGGACGTTGCGGATTTCCTTGGCATCTCGCGCGGAACTGTGGACCGCGCCCTGCATGATAGACCCGGAGTAAACCCGGCAACCAAACGAAAAGTAATTCGAGCGGCGCAAAAGCTGGGATACCGGCCGAATTTAGCGGCGCGCTATTTGTCGTCCAGTAAGGGCATCACCATTGGTGTAGCCATCCCACACGAAGTTGCTTATTTTTATGATGAAGTAAGAGAGGGCATCTTTGAAGCTGCGAATGTGTTTGAACCGCTGGGAGTCAAAATCCTGCACCGGCCGTACAAACGGTTCGGGCAACACGAAATCGAGGCCTTGCAGGACATCCTGCAAGAGGAGATCAGTGGTTTGGTGATTTCACCTGCCTACCCAAACCGCCTTTTGCCCCACATTGAGGAAGCTGCCCGCCGCCAGATTCCCGTCGTGTGCGTAGCCACAGATGCACCGGGAACGAAGAGGCTGACGTCGATTTCGGTAAACCCGCTAGTGAGTGGAGCGCTCGCGGGCGAACTGATGGGGTATTTTCTTCGAGACAACGCGGAAGTAATTGTCTTTATCGGCATGCATGCTACGGTCGACCATGAGCAGAAACTGCACAGTTTTCGTTCCAGTTTTAAAACTTTTTGCGCAAAAGGGGAGATTGTGGCGATCGTTGAAACCCATGACGAAGCCACCGAAGCGTATCTTAAGGCGCGCAGAGTTCTAGAGGATCACAGTTCCGTCAAAGGGATCTACGTGGCAACGGCCAATTCCATGCCGGTAATCAAGGCACTGGAAGAGTTAGGCCTAGCCCGCAAGATTAGAGTCATAAGCACAGACTTATTCCCGGCAATGTTTCCCCACATCCGATCCAGCACGATAGCCGCGACTATTCACCAGCGTGCAAGAGAACAAGGTGCGATGGCCCTTCAAACCATCGTGCGATTTCTAACCGAGAAAGTGCATCCCGCCACGCAAATTTCCATCAACCCGGCGATTGTGATGCGAAGCAATCTGGAGTTGTTTATTCCCGAAGATAGTTCCGCGCGGCCAGACACTATTCCGTAACTTCGTCCTGACACCAGTGCGCTTGCGCCGCTGCCTCGCACAAAAAAGAAAGTAAAACTAGTCCTGAGAACTTAAGCGTGCTTGCGATTAGCGGTCTTGCTCCGCCATCATCAACACTAATTGATGGAATTCCTCACGGGCTTTTGCGGAGAGGGCGCTATTTTCCGGGAAGTCCGAAGCGGAGGCAGCATTTAGCGTTTCTTGAATTTTGCCCACATCAATGGAGCCATGGGGAAAAATCTCGGCGTAGCGTTGAAGCACCTCACGCGCTTCGGCAATTCTGCCCGCCTCGTAATAGAAAATTCCTAACGTTGTGAAGGTAATCTCGCGTGAGGGTATCAAGTCGACGGCTTTTTTTAAATACGATTCGCCACGGTTGGCTTCCCCTTGCAGAATCAACGCCACGCCAAGCCCCCAATTTAGCATCCCGGAATCCGGGATGCGCTCCAACCCCTGCCGCAAAGTCGCGTAGGC
Source organism: uncultured bacterium (assembly GCA_964194235.1). GTDB lineage: Bacteria > Acidobacteriota > Terriglobia > Acidiferrales > UBA7541 > Acidiferrum. The sequence goes on from CAXMLS010000868.1 coordinate 3,142, forward strand.
CTGACCAATCTCCCCGGCATGCAGCTGGGCGAGGGCCAGCGAAAGGTAATACTGATCATTGTCGGGACTATTACGAACCGCCTCGCGCAAAACCTGTACAGCCTCTGCGGGACGGTTCAGGTGAGTATAAATACTGTCTCTTATACACATC
>CAXMLS010000869.1:0-4009 GCA_964194235.1 uncultured bacterium
GATGTGTATAAGAGACAGCCACTAGGCGGATCCCGCTGCGGATCTCCACTTGAAATCCCGATTTCTCAACGCTCAGTTCGTACTCGCCGATCGCCAGCGATAGCAGCAGATACCGGCCCGCATCGTTGGTCGTGACGCTGCGCGTGGCTCCAGTTTCCAGATTCTTTGTCGTCACTGAAGCGACGGGCACCGGCGCGCCAGAAGCATCCATTACCAGCCCGGTAATACCGGCCGAGACCTGCGCGTATGTTGCAAACGGAAAGGCGAAGAACAACAAAATCGCCATCAGAAAAATTCCGGGCAATGGCCGGCGAAGACGCGCGACCAACTCACCGAGACCTTCCGCGTTAGCGCGCCGTATCAATACAGGTGTAAAGTTCATGTCGTAATCCTTAAAAATGGAGGTTTGGCCACTGCCGGACCATGAACGTCAAAAAATCGTCGCCGGCGAGACTGTTCAATTCAATACACTTCATATCGTCATGTCAAACCGGATTAAGTCGAATACCAAATGGTCGGATTTATGCAGATTCCGTGTGCGTCAATCGCATAGCAGGTACTTTTTAGTGGAAGGATGCGTTCGGAAGCGCTCTGCAACAATAACGAGGTGCAGGAAATCCCGACGACGCACTCGATAAATTACACCCGCAGCAGCATAACTTCAGTGGATTTGATAAGCGCCGCGATGGTTTCGCCTTTCTTCAACCGCATTTCGCGGATAGCTTCGGCGGTAATAATGGAAGTGATGCGTTGCCCGCCGATGGAAACGGAGACCTGCGCGATCAGGCCGCTGATTTTTATGTCCGTGACGCGCCCGACGAGCTGATTGCGCGCGCTGACCTGGCGGAATCCGGTGCGCCGCGCAGCGACGTCTCCTTTTTCGCGTGATACATGGAGAAATTTATCGAGCTGGCTTTCTGGAATGCGGTGATGCCCTCCCGCAGTCTTGATGCTGCGTATCTTGCGCTTGTAAATCCACAGCTTCAGCGTGGGATAACTCACGCCCAAGATTTGTGCCGCTTCACGCGGAGAGAAAAGTTTTTCAGAAGTCATGGCAAGCCTCCAAATCAATAATCCACCGCGAATAAGAGCCGCCACCAACAGGCCGACATCTTCTTTTATCCCAATCACAAATCACAAAGCCACGGAGGGCGCCCCAGGTTCGCAGTTGCAGTACGAACCTGGGTCTTGCAGTACTCCGAAATCTTTCCCTCCGCCGCGTCGATCGCCAGTGTCAACCAGCAATAGTAAGAGCACACTTTCCCTTCCATAGCGTGGCGAAATAAAAAGTTACCTTGGAGTATAATCCCGCCACCGATGCCTCTGTCGCCCGGCACAAAACTAGGCCCCTACGAAGTTCTTTCCCCCATCGGCGCGGGCGGCATGGGTGAAGTCTATCGCGCGCGAGACACCCGCCTGGATCGCACCGTGGCAATCAAAATTCTGCCTGCGCATTTTTCCAGCGACCCCGCACGCAAGCAGCGTTTTGATCGCGAAGCCAAAGCCATCTCCGGATTGAACCATCCCAATATCTGCACGCTGCACGATGTCGGCTCGCAGGACGGCATCGATTACCTAGTTATGGAGTGCGTCGAGGGCGAATCGCTGGCCCAGCGCCTGGAAAAAGGGCCGCTCGCCGTTGAGCAAGCCCTGAAAATCGGCTACGAAATTTGCGACGCGCTCGATAAAGCGCACCGCAGCGGCATCATCCATCGTGACCTGAAGCCCGGCAACATCATGCTCACCAAGTCCGGATCCAAATTACTGGACTTCGGCCTCGCGCGTCCCACCGCGCCGTCCTCCACGCTCGCAACGATGAGCGCCGCCACGCCGTTGCAAAGTCCCGTCACGCAGGAAGGCACTATTATCGGCACGTTTCAATACATGTCGCCGGAGCAGATTCAAGGCATGGAGCTGGATGCGCGGTCCGATATTTTTTCCTTCGGCGCGGTTCTTTACGAAATGCTCACCGGCCAGCGCGCCTTCGAGGGCAAAAGCCAACTCAGCGTCGCCAGCGCCATCCTTGAAAAAGATCCACCACCCATCAGTTCGCTGAAGCCGCTCACGCCCGCAAATCTCGATCACACGATTAAGCGTTGTCTGGCCAAGGATCCCGAAGAGCGCTGGCAAAACGTCAAGGACCTTGGAAGCGAGCTGAAGTGGAATGCGGAAGGCGCCGCGAAGGCGACTGGCGCGGTGGCGCTGACGCCGGCAAAAAAATCCAGAGAAGCGCTGGCGTGGTTAATCGCAGGAGCGCTGGCGATCACGTTGCTAGCGTCGGCAATCTGGTGGCGCAACTCCAAGCCCGCGGAACAGACAAAGTATTTTTCCGCTCCGTTTGCGTTTCCCGCGCGCGACATTGCTATCTCGCCAAACGGGCACACTGTCGCGGTCACTGGTTATCAGGAATCCGCGCGAAAAAATATGTTGTGGATTTATGAACTCGGCTCGCAGGACACGCGAACGCTTGCGGATACCGTCGATGCCAGCTATCCATTCTGGTCGGCGGACGGCCGCTTTCTGGGATTTTTCGCCGATGGAAAATTAAAAAAGGTGGAGGCCACGGGGGGCGCGGTGCAGACGCTTTGCGATGCTCCGTCCGGCCGCGGCGGCACGTGGAATAAAGACGGCGTCATCGTTTTCGCGCCGAGCGGGCAATCGGGCGTCGGTCTGTATCGCATCCCCGCAGCCGGCGGATCCGCCACAAAAATAAACCCGCCGGACCGCGCCCTGCAGGAAGACAGTCACCGCTGGCCGGTGTTTCTGCCCGCCGGAAAACACTATCTCTATATGGCGGCCAACGTCTCCGGTCGCGGTGAACTCGATTCCATCTTTATCGGCGCTTTGGATTCCGACGAAAAGCGCTTCCTGGTGAAATCGACGGCCAACGTCGCCTACTCCTCCTCCGGCTATTTGCTCTTTTACAACGACAAAACACTTTTCGCGCAGCGTTTCGACCTGAAAAATTTCAACTTGAGTGGAGAACCTACCGCGGTGCTCACCGATATTCAATATGCGCCGCGCATTGCCAAGGTGGTTTTCGCGGTCTCCGGCGACGGCCTGCTGCTTTCTCAGGGCAGCAGCGACGTCACCCTGTCGCAGCCGGTGTGGTTCGATCGCAAAGGAGTTCAAGTCGGAGTGGTGAGCAAGCCGGATGTGTACGCCAACGTTTTCCTCGCGCCGGATGGAAAATCCGTCGCGATTGATAAGACCGATGTCGGCAGCATGAACACCGACGTGTGGACCTACGAATGGCAGCGCGATATCGCCAAGCGCCTCACCTTCGATCCCGGCATCGACGCGCGACCCGTCTGGAGCCCGGACGCCAGACAGATAGCTTTTTCTTCCAATCGCCGCCGCGACTTCGATCTCTATGTGAAAAACGCCGATGGCGCGCAGGAAGAAAAACTCATCGTTCAGGAGGGCGGCGACAAGTTTCCCAACGACTGGTCGCGCTACGGAAAATATATTTTGTACGTGCAAGGTTCCGACCTTTATTACGTTTCTCTTCCCGATTTAAAAAGCACGCTGTTCCTGAAAGCGCCCTCGGTGCTGAAAAACAGCCAGTTTTCGCCGGACGGAAAATGGGTGGCGTATTCCTCCAACGAAAGCGGCAAATGGGAAATTTACGTCACGTCATTTCCCGAGCCGCGCGGCAAGTGGCAAGTTTCCAGCGGCGGTGGAGAGCAGCCCAAGTGGCGCGGCGACGGCAAAGAATTATTTTTTCTTTCGGGCGAAAGTAAATTGATGGCCGCGCCGGTAACCACGGGAAATAATTTCGACGCCGGTGCTCCGGTGGCGCTGTTCCAGACCAACCCACGCGAAACGGTGGCTACCTCCGAACAGGTTATTTACGACGTTACCAAGGACGGCCAGCGCTTCCTGATCAACACGCAGGTCAAGCAGGCCACGCAGCCCATGTCCGTGATGCTCAACTGGTCCGCGAAACTAAATAAGTAAAGTTTACGGTTGCTCTGCTCACCCCCACCCCGGGTGTTTTTGGCCAAAG
>CAXMLS010000870.1:0-5080 GCA_964194235.1 uncultured bacterium
AGTCCATACTGTTGACCAATGCTCGATATCATCGACGACATCAGATCTTTGGACATCTCGCCGGTCGCGCAGAACACCTTGCAGAACGGTTTCACGGCGCTTTGCAAAGCTACCGGCACCCCCCGCCCCTTCAAGGAGAGCGCCGTTTTCACAGCACTTGAGAACAATACCGGCATTTTCGCAAAGTAGCTCCCTTCTCTTTCTCCTTCCGTTGCGCTGATCAATCGGAGTGATTTTGTCATCGTTACCGATTCTGTCGGCATAGCACATTGTACAAACGGCTTCTCGAGCGAGACGACTCCTCTGGGAACAGAGCGACCGCGAGCCTTTTCAGTTCAAACTGTAAAGCCTTCGTTTCGCGATCGAATGCCCTAACGTCGGACCGCTCAGGCCGCATTCGATCAATGATCGTAGCATCGCCCGATTCCAGCAGTTCGCTTATTTGACGCGCAGCTCCAAGCTTCTTACGGCGACGCCGCATATCCTTCCGCTTGCCGTGGTCGGGATCAATGATACGTCGAAGGCCACTTGTAGCCCTTGCAATCAAACTTCGATCGGGGTTCTCGACGGCGGAATAGCTATCTTCAATCGGCACGGTCGATGTTATAAATTCGAACACCGCCCAACGATAAGCGCGCCTCGCGTTCTCGAAGCTCCAGCCATCCTTTAAAGCCTGCTCGACCGCAGCGAAATATGTTTCCCGGGATTCGCCCACGTAATTTAAATCGGCCGGATACCATTGATGCTTGGTCGAATAGGTAACAACAGGAATACCCAAAAGGGGCATATCCTTTCCAACGCTCGACCACGCATTCAAAAATACATCTGTTTGATCAACGAGATCGTAAAGCGAGATGTTGTCATCGGGCCAATTTACAATGGCATTCGAAGGAAGATTGGATAGCGCCGTCTCAAGCAAGTGGGCGTGCTGAGACTTCTTTCCATCCCGCCGGTTCGGAAACTCTCTGGGGTGAACACGAATAACCAAGAACAGATCGGCACGATTACCAACGAATTCCGCGAGAGCCCGAATCCACTCGATCTGCGTCGGGAAAAGGCCGCCCCGCCACGGCGCTTGCGCCCCGACCATGACACCCGCTATATTTTCGTCGTTACTACTCATTGTGGCCACAAGCAACTTTTGACCCGCCCTCACTCCAAACGAAGCTCTCGCATCGAAAAGAGCGTATGACTTTCTTTTCGAGTAAACAAATATGCTTCGGCCGCGCACCTGTTCCAAAAGATGGTCGGTTACGGCTGAGAGATCCAAGGGCGTGCTTGCAATCGCCGAAAAACGCGACCAAGCTTCGAGCAATCGCGGCATATAACTGAACGTATCACCCCGCCCTACCATCAATGTTTGCAGTCTATTCGCCAGGTTCCCCCCAGCGTGCAAAAAATAGGAGGGAATTCCGTTTGATTCGGCCAACAAGCACGCTACGCGATTGACCGAGTACAATCCGTTATAAACGATAAGGCGATCCGGCCTATGCAGCTTAATCAAACGGCTGGTGGCCTTGAACGCATAGAGTGTATTACGCAGATCGATCAGATACTCTTGCCACTCTTGCTCGCTGAAATCTAAGTCGAACTTCTTTGCCCGCAGAAGCAGCTGATACAGCGCAATTCGCCCAATGGGAATGCCGTCCAGCTGCAGGGTCGACACGAGCTCCTTGTTAAAGTGAGTAAGTGTATCTTCAATCTCCTGAGCCTCCTGAGCCGTAAGAATATCACGAAGTTTCGGCCCACAAAAATTAAACTCTCTTCTCAGTAGGCCATCAGTGCCCGCACAGTTTCTACACACGATTGAGCGCTGATCGGACGACGATTCGATCGACAAGCGACTTGCGCTCATAGGAACGCAAAACCTACCGAACGCCCCGCCGCAACTTACATAAACAATTTCATGCCCTTCACTTTTTAGAGCATCCGCCACGAGTGCCTCTGGAAATGCATGTATCCAAATCGCGGAATGTGGTGCAAAAATAAGAATTTTCATCGGCAAGATGGATGAGTGATGGCCAAGCCGATTATGATTTTCGAAATCTTCATTGACCAAGCTACGCTCTACCGGCAGGCGCTTCTTAGGATTTTGACCATGTCGTCTAATTTTGACATCGGTATCTCGTGGTGACACGGAATAAGAATAGCCTTTTCGTGTCGAGGGCTCGACATATCTCGAGCGACGTCGATCATGTATTCACCAGCGATGACTCCGATCTCGTTAAGAGCAGCGTCAGTCCCCTTCGAGGTCCCAGGTTCGAGGAAGACTGGAAGCGCAAACGGCAGGCTCTGAGCAAGCAATTCTACCCATCCGGGCGGAAAAGCGGATCGCCCTGCGGCATCGACCAGTCGACCCAGGTTCTCCTGACGATCATGGCCAACCGCTCGGATTTTGGATGTCGACCCTGGCAAGCCTCCTGTTTCTTCGTCGAGAATCCCGGGGTTCAACAATCGGCGAAGATATAGAGATTCGATATCGACACGATCCCTATTGCAATCGAAGCCTATTTCGCCCGCCCCGTGATCGCTTCGCGCCGTCACACCGTCGGATGCGGCAGCACGCATCTCTCGCAGCTGAGCCGACCGCGCGCTGTTCACCACCACCAAGCCACCAACCATACCGTCGAGAGGAAAGAATTTCGGAACGCTGAATACCGCGACTTCACCCTTCCAGTCGCGCGCACCTGTCGACGGACTCGCGAAAAACGCGTGACAAATATCCTCCATGACGATTCCCGAGGGTGAGATGTTCTGAGGAATGCCGAATTGATGATAGAGAATACTGACATCGCCTGCCGTACTGCTTGCCGCGTCGACGGGAAAACCGCACCTGATGACAGCGTCCAGAACGCACGACGAAATGAACCGCGGCAATACGACCCGGTCCCGATATCTGTTAAGGCGAAGTGTATTCAAAAACAAAAGGATCGCGGCCCTTCCGGAACTGGTCAGAACCACATCCGCGCCGAACCAATCGGAGAGGACACGTTCCGCCTCGTCCACCGTCAAGACGGCGCGCATGTCGCGAAAACCCGGCGCGTGCGCGATCACTATCATTGTCGCAATTGCCTAGGGACGTACGATCAACAGGTCTTCGCGCGTACGCCCAAACGGCAACTCCGGCGGCTGGGGTAGGATATAGGCGTGGAAATCCTTGGCCCGGAAATTGGCGGCGATCTGCAAGATCCCGGCATCATCCAACGAACCGATGCCGGCAGCGCCATCGAAGACCTTCGCCGGGGTAGAAGTGTTCTTGTTGGCAACCTTTTGCCATTCCGCTTCAAAGGCTCTTCCGTCATCGCTTTCACTGAAACGCCTCTTCTTGTCCCTGTTGGGGATGTCCGCGATCAGGAGCCGCCCTCCTTGCTTCAAGAGCGTTGCCGCGGCCTCGACGAACGCGAGCACCTCATCGAACGTACGAAGATAATGTATAACCGAATAAGCCAAGATGCAGTCGAACAGCCCGGATATCTTCACGTCCGGGAACCGCCCGCCCACCCATTGAATCCGTGGATCCGAAAAAATGCGACGGGCCCGAGCAATGACATCTGGGTGATCGACGCCAACCGCGTCCGCAGTTACAAAAGCAAGCGGAATCAGCAAGTTTCCAGGGCCGCATCCAACTTCCAGAAAACGATCACTCGCGCCGATCGCGAGCTTTTTCTTGACGTCATCTACAATTCGGCGTTCCGCCAACGCTTGAATTTCATACCGTCCAGACATCTCCGTCGTAGATACGTTTGCCCGAGCGAGTTCGCCGTAAGCATCATAAAATGACTTAGACATGCGTACCATGTATTCCAAGCAATTTGTCGTGGGATATACAAAAGTTTCTTGTGACGGTAACGCCGCTGCGGTTAATTACGGTCAATGTCGAGGAAAGGCCCAGAAGCGCAAACAACTTCATCATTGTACGATCCTCGGGGCGTTCCAGCTCCACGCGATCCAGGTCAAAAACACATTGGTGAATCCGCGCTTGAAATAGCCGATATCGATCTCCTTTTGATCGGTACCGGCCAACGGCAAATCTCCCAGATCGAACAATCGCATTCCGCGCTCGGCGCTCCGGGCGATCGCCAGCCAAAGCGGCCAGTGCGCCATCGGCTTGTCAAACCTAGTACGATCGTAGACGCCCGACGCATAGCTCGCGATCTCCGCTCCATCGACAACCATGGTTCCAGCAACGAGGTCGCCGCCTTCCAGATATCCCAACACCAACTCGCCTCTTCCGCCAGCGATCCACGCGAACATCGCATCCCACGACTCCTGCGGACGGGTCGACCGACCCGATATGTGCTTGTGAAACTCCTGATAGCTCCGGAACAGCGACTGATCCTGATTGTGTTTTCCCACGTAATGAATCTTCAGGTTGCGCTGTCCCCAGTTGACGAGCGACCGGTAGCTTTTTCGTAACCCGCGCCGCATCTCGGCTTCGCTCCGGCTTAGATCGCAGAGGGCTGATATGCCTACCTTCGCCGCTGCTCCTCTGTTGATACACTGCTTGCCGATGATAGAAAGCAGACCAGTACTTGCGAAATCGGCTACTGTAACTTCCTCAAGTCGGTTTTGAACCACCAGTTCATCGAAATGACCGAAAGCATGTTCAAGTGCTTTGTCGGCCAGTTCGTCGGGCCCGCCCGCTCGCGCGAACAGCCGGATAGGCATCCCGTAGTAGTTGAGACAAGCTCCCCCCGCAGAGCACGGCACTAGCACCAGCGGCTTTTCATCTTCAACGACGGCAAAGCTCACATTGGTCATATCTGAACCGAAGACACGGGGGTAGTACTGCCTGCCGAATCCGCCGGTAAACGGATGCGCGTTGATGGAGGCAAAACAGGGATCGGCAAGCCAATCTTCGAACTTTGATCCGGCCTGGAAACTTGTGACGACCGATAACATAGTGCTCAGCGGAGTGAGACCAGGAGTAAATTACGCCACGAATTAACGCCGCTTAGCTCGCCGCAAATTCCGCGAGGGTGCGGGCCTCCGTCGCTATCGATAAGAATATTTTTTTCGAGACAAAAGATAGCTGACGTAGGTCGAACAATTTCCCTGCCGTCACTGTTCAACACTGTAC
>CAXMLS010000871.1:0-1545 GCA_964194235.1 uncultured bacterium
CATGAGCATCGAAGCAACTATTTTTCTCACGTTTTTCTCCTTAAAAGGAATGTCGCCGCTCAATTCCAGAAAGTGTGAAATGGTGCTAAACTATGCGGCATGGAATTCCCTATCACCGACTTGCTCAGCGCGACCGAAAGCACCCAATGGATTTTGCAACACTTCCATCCACAAGGTTTGATGTGTCCGAAATGCGGGGCCCCTGTGGCAAACGCATCTGTCTTTCGCACCACGAAGAAAAGTCAACTGTCGATCTATCGCTGTCGCACCTGTCACACCGTCTATAATCTCTATACCAACACCATTTTTCAACAGTGCCATCTCGCGCCGCCCCAAGTCGTGTTATTCCTGCGCGGGGTGTTGAAAGGTGAAGCATCCATCACGCTGGCGGCAGAATTGAGCGTCAGCCCGCAAACCATCTTGAACCTGCGCCGCGATGTGCAAGACAGCGCGCGTTTCCTGCAATCGAAGACCCCGTTGCCCAATGACCATACTGAAACGGACGAGATGTTTCAGAATGCGGGGGAAAAAAGCGAGAAACACGCGGATCCAATGGATCCGCCGCGTCGTCGAGCGAACAAGCAACGTGGGCGTGGAACCTACGACAATGATCGTCCGCCGATTGTAGGAACGATTGGGCGGGAGAGCGGTCATGTCCGTTTGCGCGTTGTCCCGAACACGACTGGCGAAACCCTGGAAGCCCAGGTGCATCAATTCACTCACGCCCAAGCGATTGTCTACACCGACGAATCGAACGGTTACAATCACATCATCCGCGTGCATGCCACAGTGAACCATAGCGTGCATGAATATGCGCGCGATGACGATGGCGATGGAATGCGCGAAGTGCATTGCAACACGACGGAAGGCATGTGGACGGATGTCCGCAATTTTCTGCGCCCGTTCAAAGGCGTTCACAAGAAACACCTGGCTGGTTACGTGGCGATTTGTGAGTTTCGACGGAATCTGAAACGCGTTTCGCCAGCGTTTATTTCATCTCTCGTCACCTTTCACACTTTTTGCATTTGAGCGAACATCCGCTACTCATTTATTACCGAGTTGTTCTGCCAGCCCGATGAGAAGTCCTTCGGGGCCGCGGATGTAGCAGAGTCGATACGAGTCCTCGTACTGAACCACTTCGCCGATCAGCTGCGCGCCGCGCTTGCTGAGCCTGGCGAGCGTCTCGTCGATGTCGTCCACAGTGAACATGACGCGTAGGTAGCCGAGAGCGTTCACCGGGGCGTTCCGGTGATCGGCGACTACAGGCGGGGTGAGAAATCGCGAAATCTCGAGCCGGCTGTGGCCGTCGGGGGTGACCATCATGGCGATCTCGACGTGCTGGGGGCCCAGTCCGGTGACGCGCCCGGCCCATTCTCCTTCGACCGTGGCTCGCCCTTCGAGCTTCAGGCCAAGCTCGGCGAAAAAAGCGATGGCTTCATCGAGAGATTCTACCACGATGCCAACATTGTCCATGCGTAGTAATTTATTTTTTGTCATAGTTTTATCTCCTTACCGCATAGTTTAGCACCTGTCTCTTATACACAT
>CAXMLS010000872.1:0-1617 GCA_964194235.1 uncultured bacterium
ATGGTGTCAGGGCACACTTAGAGCACGCGCTCCTACCAGAGGGTTTCTACCTTCGCGTCCGGCTCGTCGCCTGTCAGCCGTATGCGACGCCTAACGGCTCACGGTTGTAGTTCGCTTCCGTTTGGCTCGCGGGGGAAATTCCAGCGAGAACTCCCCTCACTTACTAGGGAACATCGAGACGGAGAAAAGTGAGAAAAAATCTTCGGAGCGGCGGGTAGTTATCTTCGGTACCATTGAAACGCCACGCAATAGAGTGTAACGATACGTTTGACGCGTTTCGACGCGACAGCTCTTATATCCGAGGGACCCACGGCACCCAATGGAGAAACCGGACCCGTACGGCGAATGGGTGCTGTTTGGGACTGGACAAGAGGCCGGCGAAAGGCCCCTTCAGGTTGATGAGGAGCTGTTGGCTGCCGCACGAGAAGCGTGGCCCCACGTCTTGGCCCACGCGCGGCGCGAGTTAGGCGACAAGGGTTTTGGATCAGACAGGACCGCACTGGCAGCAGATGTCTGGGAGAGAGTGCTCCGGTCGGTTGCAAAAACGCGCCAACGGAACAGAGATCATCAACCTCCCATTTCTGACCTGCAATCCTATCTGATTGGAGTCTTCCACCACCGTTTCAACCGATTCCTGCAACGAGAGCAGAAACGACTCGATACAATTGAATTAGTTTCTTCGAGTTTGGATCTTGAGCGAATTGAGAGCACTCAGGATACCGGATGGGTTGAGCAGCTTGAACGGGCAATAACCATCCGACAGATCACCGAGCGCATGGATGGTTGGACAAAAAAGGTTTGGCAGGCGAGACAATACGGTTATTCCTGGAAGGAAATCTCCGCGTGGTCAGAAGTGAGCGAGCAGACTGCTAAGAAAAGATTCGAATACGGGTTGGAAAAAACCAGACGAAGCATTGTGCGATTACTTAGAAGGCCAAAGGCTAAAATGCCCGAGTGAGAGCGACTGGGTGTATGTTCTCGTTGTGGCTGGACATTGAGCAGAAAGGTAGGCGGATCTGAACGCGAAGGGATATTCCGAGAAAGACGAAAGGCGTGTCCTGGACGCTTTGGGCCGCGGCCTGCTCAACGAGTTTCCAAACCCTGAGCGTGCCGGGTGTCCCGGCTCTGACATTCTCAGACGAATTGCGGCTCACGAGATGCCATTGGCGGACGCCCAAGGCTGGCTCGACCATCTCACTTCCTGCAGCCCTTGTTACCGTGACTTCAGCCAGCTTCGGGAGTCCTACCAACGGGTCAGAAGGCGTACCATTCTCGCCATTGCGGCCAGCATTTTGGTTGTCGCCAGTGGTGCCACTTGGTGGCTGGTCCATACAAAGAACGAAATCCCGTTTGCTCAGAGCACTGTCATCGACCTCAGGAATCGATCGGTGGCACGCGGTTCCGATCCAGTTCCGGTTGAACCTGCCCTGGAAATTCGTCGTGGCGTCTCTCGTCTTGTTATATATCTGCCGCTTGGCAGCAGTGACGGGCCTTACGAAATCCGCATCGCGACGACAGCGGGAAGCGCGGTCCTCACGACGAAAGATGTCGCTTCTGTGAAAGATGGCGTTACGTCAATCCAAGCGGTCGTTGATCTTTCTTCTGCATCCTCTGGAC
>CAXMLS010000873.1:0-1773 GCA_964194235.1 uncultured bacterium
GAATACATCTATTCTACAGTCCGATCTGTTGTCTGCGACTGAGCGGCGGCCCGATGGGAGCACGGATGAGCTGGTACAGCCAACCAGAGAGACATTCGAGTTGTCGCTCACGGAACCGGAATCAGGTAAAGAGGCCACAGGGGGAGGGGAAAGCAGGACTACCACATCAGAGCCGCTCTGGGACGGCAAGCAACCAACTGTCGAACGCACTTTGACGTGCGTAGAAGCAGCGGCCTTTGTGAAGGTTCACCCGAGGACCGTCAAGCGTATGGCACGTGCGGGCAAGGTGCCAGGGCATTTCCGTTTTGGTCGCTGGTATTTCTATGCGAGTGAACTGGACTGTTGGATGGCTGCTATCCAGGTTCCGCCGATCCAACCAATCGCGGTCACAATCGAACAGGCCGCGAAACTCATCGGCACCAATGATAAACAGATTCGCCGGGCAATCTACGCCCGCGAACTCCAGGCAGTCCGTCTCGGCAAATCCTACAGCATCGCTATTGCCGATCTGACGAGGTGGTTCGAACATAAGAAGAAGTTTATCTGAGACAACGATGTACTAGACTTGAAGAAGCATGGTGTTTGAGGGGGTAAGCTTATGCGAACTCGCGGTGAAGGCGGACTCGAAAAAATCGGCGACATCTGGTACTTCACGTTTTACAACCTAAAAGGAAAACAGGTGCGCCGGAGCTCGAAGTCCAAGCTCAAGTCGGTTGCAATCGAAATGCTCCAGCAGGCGCAAGAGGAGTTGCGGAAGGGAGTCGAGCCATCGACGGCACGCAAGACGAAGTATGAGGAAATCCGCGCGACCCTCGTTGCCGATTATCTTTCATCCGGGAAGGCCATCATCGATGGTGAGGAAGTTGTGATCTCCGGTCGCCGTGGACTCCTGAAGCCTCTCGATGACTACTTCGGGGGGATGAACGTCGCCAGCATCACGACGGATATGCTGCGGAACTTTTCCGCGAAGCGGATGGAGGACGGAATTGCCGGTCCAACAGTCAATCGCAATCTAGCCATGCTTCGCAGAATGTTCAAACTCGCACAACGCGAAAGCAAGGTCTCGAACGTTCCGTACTTCCCGATGCAGCAAGAGTCGGAGCCGCGTGAGGGATTCTTAGAGCGCCCTGAGTTCGAGAAACTCCGCATGGCAATGCCACAGCACCTACGAGCGGCCTTGACCTTTTGCTATGAGACGGGGTGCCGCACGGGAGCAATGGCTAAGGTCATCTGGCCGTGGGTGAACCTCGCCAAGCGAGAAATGAGTTTGCCGCCAGGTATCATCAAAAACCGCAAGGCGCTGATTGTCCCTCTCTCGGTTGAACTCGTAGCTATGCTCAAAAAGAAATTCCAAGGCAAGGGCCCGGTATTCGAAACAAAAAGCTTCCGGCGTGAGTGGATCAAGGCATGTGTTAAGTGTGGACTCGGAGAAAAGACGGGCAAAGCGTGGTATCAGTACAAGGGCCTTGTCCCCCACGATTTCCGTCGCTCCGCCGTTCGCAACCTCGTCAACGCGGGTGTGGATACAGCCACGGCCATGAAGATTACGGGACATCGCACGCTACATATCTTCATGCGGTACAATATCATTTCGACAGGTCAGCTCCACGAAGCTATGGAGAAGGTCACGTCGAAGAGGAAGGTGGCAAAGTGAACGGAAATTACAACGCAAGTTTGACGCAAAACGCGAATGTGATTCCCACAGCACTGCGCTATCTTCTTTCTAATCAATGAGGGGCCCGTAGCTCAGCGGTTAGAGCAGCGGACTCATAA
>CAXMLS010000874.1:0-7040 GCA_964194235.1 uncultured bacterium
ACTTGATACCGACCTGTTCGATCAACCTTAAAACGTCATCGTGGCCGACGTCATAAACCGGCCGCACGTCTTCGTCCTCGAGGCGTTCGCGAAGAAAATCCGCCGCGACGAAGCTGGCCTCGCGATCGGTCAGGTCACGTCCGCTGCGACCACGAAAAATCACAAAAGCGGTATGCGCGAGGCCGACCATCACCACGTCGCTGTCGACAAAAAACTTTGTGTCGATGGTGTCGCTGTGGCGCGTGGCGATGCCGTTCCACATGTAGGAAAACCGGCACTGAAAAGTATGGTCGGTCAATTTGGAGGTAACGGTAAACGGACCGACGAACTGGTTCATGGCTCCGGCATTGGCTAATACTGGACGTGTGGTCACGCGCTCTCCCGCATCTCGCATTCAATTTCAAGTCGAAAAAATTTTATTTGACGCATCGTCAGAGTAATCCGGCTCGATGCAGTTTCCTAACGAGCCGCCGCAGTGGCGGTTTCTACCTGCGTGTAGTGGCGAATCGCCGCAGCAACTCCTGCGCCCGCGGGCACGCGCGCGCCGAGTTCCAGCAGCACCTTTTCGAACGCCGCAAGAAACAGCAGCACGTTGGGCTTCTGGCTGCAGTATCCCATCAAACCGACGCGCCAGATTTTGCCCTTCAGCGGGCCCAACCCCCCGGCAATTTCAATATTGAACTCGTCCAGAAGTTGCGTGCGCACCTTCAAATCGTCGATTCCGCCCGGAATCATTACCGCGGTTACGGTGGGCAAACGGTCGCCTGGATTTTTTACCAGCATCTCCAGCCCCATGGCTTCCAGTCCCGCGATCAGCGCCAATTGATTGGTGCGATGGCGCTCCCAACGGGCTTCGAGGCCTTCTTCCATGACGATGCGCATGGCTTCGCGCAAGGCATAAATCAAGCTGATTGGCGGCGTGTGATGATACAGCCGGTCTTTGCCCCAGTAATTCATCGCGGTGGTCAAATCGAAATACCAGCTTTGCACCTTGGACTTGCGCGTGCGCATCACTTCTTCGGCGCGCGGACTGACGGTGATCGGAGACATTCCGGGCGGCGCGCTGATGGCTTTCTGTGTTCCGCTGAAGCAAATGTCCACGCGATCGCGATCGGCGTGGAACGGAACGGCTGCCAGCGATGCAACGGCGTCGACAATCAGGAGCGCTCCGAGCTCGTCAGCTACTTTGCGGAATTCCGCAAGCCGCGTCAGCACGCCGGATGAAGTTTCGCCCTGCGCCAGCCCGATGATTTTTATTTTTTTGCCGTTGGCGGCGCGCCGGACGTCGTCGGGGTCCACCACTTTACCGTACGGAGCTTCCACCTTGGTAATTTTTGCGGAGGTGCGCTGCGCGATCTCGTACATGCGTTCGGAAAACCAGCCGTTCACGGCCACGATGGCTTCGTCACCGTCTTCGAGTGTGTTCAGCACGGAGGCTTCAATGCCACCGGAACCCGAGGCCGACAGCGGCAAGGTCAGGCGGTTCTCGGTCTGAAAAACCTGCCGGAGCAGAATCTGCGTTTCGTCCATGCAGCCTTTGAACCAGGGGTCGAGGTGGCCAACCAGCGGCGCGGCCATGGCGCGATACACGCGGGGGTCGATGGAGGAGGGTCCCGGCGTCAGCATCAACCGTACCGGTGGATTCAGTTCACCAATTTGTTGCGTCATGGTTGGCCTTTTGTTGCTTGCAGTTTCCCGGGGACGTCCGCATGCGCTTGCCGAGGAGCGTCGAGCGCGGCGGGAGACTCAATTTTCGCGCAAGTGGCTGGGGAGGCGCAACGGTCAAATTGGCTGGCTCCTAGGTGAAGCAGCCGGGTTTTTACCGCGCGCACACGAGGCGGCGTGGCCCAAGCTTAGCGATTACCTTGCGATTATTTACCGTAAATTAAAAGCGTGAATGTGTCCGGCACGATGGACGGACGGGGATGCGGATTTTCCGTGGTAGCGGCGGGAGCAGGGCCAAATCCCGCGCTGACCAGATACAGGTTGTGGTTGGAGCTGTCCAGTTCCATGGTTCGCGCTCCGCGTTGCGTTTTGAGCACCTCGACGACGGAGAATTTATCCGGCGAATCTTCGTGCGCGATAGTTACGGTCCCGTCGCCGCACGAGGCGAACGCCAATCCCGTGGCGGGATCGAAGCGGTTGGCATCCACGCCCTGGCCGATGGGCACCGTGCCAATCACTTTTCCGGAATTTCCGTCCACAAACGCCATCATCTTGTTGTGGCATCCGACGATCAGGACTTCATGCTCGGTATCGATGGCCAAACCGGAAGGGGACTCGCACGGCGCGAGTGGCCAAGTTTTCTCCACCTTCAGAGTGGTGGCATCGAATTTCACCAGCGCGCTTTTGTCTTCGAGGTTCACGAAAATATGACCCTTGCCGTCGGCAGCCGCAAACTCCGGCCCGCCGCCCAGCGCCACGGTTCCCGCTACGGTTCCGGTGGAGGCATCGATGGCGGTCGCCGACGCTGCATCGCCGTTAAACGTGAACACGCGCTTCGAAGCGGCGTCGTAAATAATTGCGTCGGGATCTTTATCGGTTTTGGCTTCGCCCAAAGTCTTGAGCGTCTTCATGTCGAAAATTGTGGCTGTAGAAGATTTTCCGTTGCTGGTGAAGCCTTTGTTCAGGTCCGGAACCAGCGCGATGCCATGCACGCCAGGAGTATTGGGAATGTTGCCGACGACTTTGCCCTGCTCGGCATCCACCACCAACACGTGCGTGCCACGCGAGATGAAGATGCGCTTGCTGGCGGAATCCACTGTTAGGTAATCCCAGCCGCCCTCCCCGCCGAGCTTCACTTTTTTAATGAGGTGATATCCCGATTTACCGGCAGGGGCGGTGACTCCGCTCGCGCTACCGGGAGTAGCTCCGCTGTTGGCAGGTTCCTGCGCGCGAAGCGCCGTTGCGCCGACGAACAACGCCAAAATCACAAATCCTACACTTGTGCTCTGCACTTTCCACACTAACCACCTCCAGAAAATTTGCGCCAATCGCGTTATAGCCGAGCTGAGAGTGAGACTGCCGAGCACAAATTGTACCGCAGAATCGAATAACGTCCTGTTAAAGGCTCCCTAAAAACAAAACGGGACATGCCGCGAAGCATGTCCCGCAATTTTCAGTTTATTTTGAATAGAATTACGCCGCGACTTTTTGTTCGCTGAGCAGGTGCACGGGGACTTTGCGCAGGTCCCACACGATGCCGAACCACGACAGCATCTTCAGCGTGTAGTAGGTAATGTCCACTTCCCACCAGAAAAAGCCCTGCCGCGCTGAGGCCATAAAGTGATGATGATTGTTGTGCCATCCTTCGCCCAAGGTCAAAAGCGCCAGGAACCAGTTGTTCTTGCTGGTGTCCGTTGTTTCATAGCGGCGCGTGCCAAACAAGTGCGACAGCGAATTGATGGTAAAGGTGTCGTGCCACAGGAGCACGGTGCTCAGGCAGAAGCCCCAAACGAACAGGTGCCAGCCGCCAATGAGCCAGATGGCCGCTCCCAACACGACCGGCGGAATCATGTGGTATTTGTTCAGCCAGCGCAGTTCCGGGAATTTCGCGAAATCGCCAATGTAGTTCAGGCGCGTGTCGTTGTATTTGTCCGACATGATCCAGCCGACGTGCGACCAGAAAAATCCAAATAGCGTCGGCGAATGCAGATCCAGTTCCTGATCCGAATGACGATGGTGATGACGGTGATGCGCGGCCCACCAGAGGACGCCCTTCTGCGCGGAGCTCATGGCCATGAACGCAATCACAAACTGAAATACGCGGCTGGTTTTAAACGCGCGATGGGAAAAATAGCGGTGATATCCGGCGGTAACGAAAAACATGCGCACCGCCAGCAGGGCAAGGCAGGTCACCAGGTAATACCAGTGAAAGGGCATGAAAAAGATCAAGAGTGAAGCGAGGTGTACCAGCGCGAATGGCAACGACATAAGCACCGAGATGCGTGAGCCGTTCGGCAGTGGTATCGACCAGGAGCGTGAAGCTGTAGCCATCCTTCGGGTTCCTTCCGCGTCCTCAGGGACGCTTATACGCTGTTTCGAGACGCTAATCGTTAGGCGGACGATCCAGGTGCTGAAGACCTGCATTCCCAGTCTACGGACCGGCGCAGTAGCGGTCAAGAGTACGGTCTATAAGATGTACGTATATTGGATGCTTGTGGATGCTTATCGGTGTATTGCGCCGCCATTTGCCGCCTGCTATTTGTGTTATCGTCTGTGCGAACATCTGCAAACGCCTTCGCGGCACCGTGGCAGTCTGCCGCGAAGCGTTGCGCAATCCCAAATCGCGTCAAAAAATTGAGGAAAAATGGCTGAACGGCCGGTGCTGGTAGGTCTTATCCCCCAAACCGTGGTTCTCGACGACGGCGATCAGGTGTCGTGGATTTCCGACGCGGGAAATCTGCGCGTCGAATTCGATGTCAACCGCTGCCCTTTTTCTTCCAACGTTTTTCAGGCGCCTGCCGGCATGCGCCTCTTGAGCGGACCGGCCCGTCCGGGCCTGAAGGCCGCGACGTACAAATATCGTTTGTGGCTTAACGACCAGCTTGTGGGGCACGGCGAAGTAATCTTGCGCGAGAAATAAAAGCTGCTAATCTCCGCGGCCGACAAATTTTGACGCAAAAAAACCGGCGTTTTTCTGCACGCCGGTTTTTTCACAATTCAAACCTGTTTACTTCTTGGTCTTGGGAGCGTCCTGCTTGGCGATCACCTTGTCGGCGATCTTTTTGTAGGTCGCCGCAGGAATGATCTTCTTGCGCGTCAGGTCGGTTTTCTTGGCGTACGGCCGCCCATCGATTATTTTCTGAGCATAGGCATCGCCAATTCCCGGCAGCGCTTTCAGTTGATCGAGCGTGGCGGTATTCAGATCCACCAGATCATCGGCCGGAACCGGAACTGCCGCGGCTAATGAACTGAGTTCCACTGCAGCGGCTTTCGGCTGGGACATCGCCACCGAAATAACACCGAACAGCGCCAACACCACCACCAACACTCCAGTCATCTGTTTCTTCATAGTTTCTCTCTCCTCCTTGTATTCACATCACCAAAAAATTGTCGCAACACTATCTGGGTTAGTTTTTCTCCGAAGCTCGAAATCCGGACTTCTGGGCATCGGCCTCGGTCATATATTTTCCTTGCTTGGTTTTACCATACCAGCGAGTTCCCGGCTTGTGGTACACGCCGGAATCCGTGTTCACCCACACCATGCCATTGCTGTTCGCGGGCGGAGTTTGCTGAGCTGAAGTGGACTTTGCCGGGGTCCGCGCGCTGGTGGTATTCCCCGAGTTGGAAGTGGTTGGAGGCGCTGCCGGAGTTGCGTCCGCTTTGCCAGAAGTGGATGTGTTCGAGGTCGCTTCGGAACTCCTTGAACTCGTGGTGTTGCCGGAGTTCGCCGCGGCGGTGGGGTCTTTCGTTGCGGTGTTCGAATCGTCGGCCTTCGCGGCCTTGGATCGCGATTTGCGCGAACTAGCTTTGTTTTCGGTCGCCGTGGTTTCGCCCGCCGTCGCATTTCCGGTGGCGCTCGCCGAACTGCCAGTCGAACTGGCGGTCGAGCCGTTTGCAGGGGTAGCGCTGGCTGACGGATCCGTCGCCTCACTCTCGTGGGTCCGGCTCTTTTTCGTAGGCGTGGTGCTGACGCTTTCGTTTGCGGTGGTGGAATCGGCAGCCGCGGTTTTGGACTTGGACCGGCTCTTCCTGGAAGACGTACTCTTGGCGTCTGTCGCTTCCGTCGTGGCCGATGTGCCTGAGGCACTTGTCGATGTGTCGGTGGTGGCGCCGGCTGAATCGGCCTTCTTCCGAGACCTAGTCTTTTTCGGAGTTGTCGCGGAGTCTCCGGCAGCCGGTGTAGCGGTGGTGTCGGTCGAGTCCGCGGCCGGTTTTTTCTTTCTCTTTTTCTTGGTGGTGGTCGAATTAGTTGGTGTCTGATCGGCCGCTTGCAGTGCCAGGTGCGCAGATACGCGTCCGTGCACCGGTCCTGCGAGTCCACCCAACGCCAGCAGCAATGCTGTCGATACCGCTAGATACAAATGCTTTTTCATCTCTCTCCCTTTCAAGGCGAGCGTCAGCCCAGGCGCATTCCGGATCAAGGGCCTCAAGGGCCTGATGAACGCTCTAAATTATTCTTTTCAGATATGGTCATGCAAACCGGCAGGGTGGCAGCGCATGATGAGTGAGACGAGGCGTGAAGTCAATACAGAGGTATGTGAAACCGGGAACTTCGGCAGGTTACGTCAATCGCCTGCAGCCACGCTGCGAGGTTGCCCCACAGATTCGGCCAATCCCCGCCGCATCGGACCGAGGACAAAAGCTGGCACGTCCGATTCCGGAACCACGGAAAGATTCGTCGCTTTGCGCGGAAATTCTCCCCGGCGGTCCAGCTTCAGTCCCGCCTCCCGCAGGAATTCCGCGGAGAAGCCCATGTCTTCGGCGCGATCCACGCCCCAGAACCACAGTTTCTCTTCATTGGCCTGCAGAAAATCCAGCGACTCTTCCAGCTTGGTCATGGAGCGGTTAAACGAGGACGCCAGGAAAAAAACCTCCAACATCCACGCATGGCGTGGGTAATGTACCTGAATCCGCACGCAATACTTACCAGACTGGTTTTTTTCCATGCTGCAGCGATAACTGTTTCTTACGGAGGTGGAACGGGTGGCTGCTTTGTTCTTCACGGAGGCCTCTGGGTGGACCAACATGGCCCATCGCGATATGGGGAGCGTTCCCCAAAAACGACGGATGCGGAGATTATTGGCCGATGTGGGACCCTAATAGGGTATCGAGGCGTGAAAAGAAAGGCAAGAGAGGGAAAGCCAGGTCGTGCTCACCCTGTAGTTATAGCAATAAGTCTTTTATTTTAATGTGGATAGCTAAGTAAGTCGACCGAAACCAGTGAGTTTTTCCGGCATCAACTTTACCTTCCCCTCGGCTTTCAACTTCGCTTCCAAGGCGGTCTTGAAGGCGTCGAAGGCCACGCTGCGTTTGCTCTGCAGCAGCTGTTCGGTGAGCGTTTTCTTCTGCTTGTCGAAATCGGCGGGATTCGGCTC
>CAXMLS010000875.1:0-14141 GCA_964194235.1 uncultured bacterium
CCCAACGTTAGTCCCCCGCCGCATTATTTATGGAGGCGTGCTTCGCTTTGGCGCCTATACCGTGCTTCCATGGGACTGGCGAGCGCCCCACTGGCGCGAAGTGCTTTTTTCCACCAATCACGGTTTGCTGAGTTGGACGCCCATCGTGGCGTTGGCGCTGGCCGGACTGTTAGTGGCGCCGCGAAAAGCGCGCTCCATCGCATTTTACTTGTCAGCCAGTGCCGCAATTTTTTATTACGTGATCGCTTGTTATCCCTATTGGGACGGCATGGCCTCCTTCGGAAATCGCTTCTTCATTTCGCTCACCGCCGTCTTTGTTTTCGGCCTCGCGCTTTTGTTCGAAAGTTGCGGCGCCTTTTTCCAGGACCGCACCCGCGCGTTTGTGGCCGCCGCTGGTTTAGTGCTGGCGCTGTCGGCCTGGAATGCCGGATTTATCTTTCAGTGGGGCGAGCATCTCGTGCCCGTGCGCGGGCCGATATCTTTTCGGCAAATGGTGCACAACCAGTTTTTCATCGTTCCGCACGAACTTGCGTCCCATGTGCGGGGGTATCTCTTCCGGCGAAGAGAAGAAATGCACACGATCGAGCAACAGGACATCGATCAGATGAAAAAATCCACCGCGCCTTAAATCGCGACCGTGAAACCAATTCGTTCGTCTGCTGGCGGACCAGCGAGTGCCAATTTAATCGTCGCCATAGATCTCTGATACCCTAGAATTGTCTTTTCCAACTTCCGATAGGCGCACCAAAATAAATTGGCTTCCGTAACCACACCAACGCCCGGCTCATCGCCGGTTCCCGCTCCGGGCCCTTCGCAGCAGGTCGCGGAGACTCTCGCGGCGCCGCCCGCGCACGCGCCCGTCACTGTTTACATCAAGCCGCCCCACGGCTGGCTGGACCTCCGCCTCGCCGATGTGTGGGAGTACCGCGAGCTGCTCTTCTTCTTCATCTGGCGCGACGTCAAAATCCGTTACAAGCAGACCGCCGTCGGCGTGGTCTGGGTCGTCCTTCAGCCCCTCATGACCATGGGCGTCTTCACCATTTTCTTTGGCCGCCTCGCCCGGCTGCCTTCCGAAGGCCTGCCGTATCCGGTTTTTTATTTCGCCGCGCTGGTGCCGTGGGCCTATTTCGCCGTATCCCTGGCCACCTGCACCGGCATCCTGGTAGCCAACCAGCACGTCATCACCAAAGTTTATTTTCCGCGGCTCATCCTTCCGCTGGCCGCCGTTGGCTCCGGCCTGCTGGACCTGGCCATCGGCTTCGGCGTCATGCTGATCATCACGCTGGCCTACGGATTTCGCCCGGGCTTCACGGTGCTGCTGGTCCCGTTGTACGTGCTCCTCGCTCTTGCCACCGCTCTGGCGATCGGCTTGTGGACCTCCGCGCTCAACGCCTTGTACCGCGACATCGCCGCCATCGTGCCCTTCGTCATCCAGTTTTTAATGTTGGCCTCGCCGGTCGCGTACTCCAGCTCGCTCGTCCCGCCGCGCTGGCGCGCGCTGTATCATTTAAATCCTATGGCCAACGTGATCGACGGCTTTCGCTGGGCCGTCACCGGGCACGGCCAGCCTCCGGGCATCATGCTGCTCGTCTCCATTGCCCTGGTAGCTGTCACCCTCGTCGGCGGCCTCATTTTTTTCCAGCGCGTGGAGGGCACCGTCGTCGATCGCGTCTGACGTTGATTTTTTCTAAGCATCGTCCCGAGGTCTTGGGTCTCACTTCGCCGCCGGGCCGCGAAATCCTCTCCTGCGCGCGTTACCACACCTGTTTGCAGGTAAACTAGCTGAGCATGTCTGACATCGTCATTCGCGCCGAAGGCCTCGGAAAAAGTTATCGCCGCGGCTTAACCGGCCCGCCGGAAACCTTGCGCGACGCCATCACCCGCGTCGCTCGTTCTCCGCTCGCTGCGATGCGCCGGCCCACCCAGGAGCGCTTCTGGGCGCTCCACGATGTCGGCCTGGAAGTCCGCCACGGCGAAGTCCTCGGGCTGATCGGCCGCAACGGCGCCGGCAAAACCACCTTGCTCAAGATTCTTTCGCGCATCACCCGCCCCACCACCGGCTGGGCGGAGATTCACGGCCGCGTCCGCAGCCTCCTCGAAGTCGGCACCGGCTTCCACGGCGAACTTTCCGGCCGGGAGAACACCTACCTCAGCGGCTCCATCCTCGGCATGCCCAAGCGCGAAATCGACCGCAAGTTCGACGAAATCGTGGCCTTCGCCGAAATCGATAAATTCATCGACACCCCCGTGAAGCACTATTCCTCCGGCATGTACGTGCGCCTGGCCTTTTCCGTCGCCGCGCATCTAGAGCCGGAAATCCTGCTCGTCGACGAAGTCCTCGCCGTCGGCGACATCAAGTTCCAAAAAAAATGTCTCGGCAAAATGGGCGACGTCGCCAAACAAGGCCGCACCATCGTCCTCGTCAGCCATCAGATGAACCAGATGCGCCGCCTCTGCCACCGTGTAGCCTGGGTCGACGCAGGTGGCGTCCGCATGCACGGCGCCACCCACGAAGTTATTAGTGCGTACGAATCTGCAATGAGATCCAAAGAGGAAGTTCTATCGATTCGAGACCGCGTGGCCGATCGTAAGGCAAGGTTCGTCAGCTGGGATATCGAGGGCGCCGATCCCTCCGAACCTCATCGTGTTGACTCTCTCGATCCAATCACGATTCGTTTCCATTTGGTGGCCCGCACACCCATTCCTCGAGGTGCGCATGGCGTTGCCCTTTATAATCATGAGCGAAATTTGATTTGGAGCACGGCCACGCATAGGTTGAATCTGCAGCCCGGAGACTACTACTTTAGATACCGGTTTCCTATTCTTCCTCTGCGTCCGGGACCCTATTTTTGGTTGGTGAGCTTGTATGATGAAGGCGAGCAATTTGATTTGTGGGATGCTACTCCAGAAATGGTCGTAACAACAGAGTCTTACCAACACCCAACCCACGATGAATGGCAAGGGGTGCTGAACCTTAAGGTGGGCTTTTCTACCGATGCGGTGATCCCGGAAGGAATAGCGATCGCGCCCTTTCCTGACGAAACCGAATAATAGAAATGAAAGCCAATCTTGTTGCTGGCCATTGTATTGGGAGGTGCTCTAACGGTCGAAAAATACTTGATTCCTGTTTATCTGCCACGGCGGATATACGAGCCGCTCGTTAAGTTAAAGCGATTTCTTATTCCATCGGCGCCTATTGTTACAGGCTGCCAAGTGACGCAAGCATTCACCGAGCAATTCATTCAGTTTAAAGAACAAAGCTGCTTGGATGGCCGGTTTCAGGCGAAGCAAACGGACTGGTTTCCGTGCCTGAATGACGACACTGCTGCGACAGGGTTTGACCCACACTACGTTCTGCATACCTCCTGGGCTGCACGGGTGCTGGCAAAAACCAGGCCCGAGGCGCACATGAGCTTTGGCGATTCTCTCTATTTTGTTGGGATCGCGTCGGCCTTTACCCCGATGACCTTTTATGAC
The DNA here is from genome assembly GCA_964194235.1 of uncultured bacterium. Classification (GTDB taxonomy): domain Bacteria; phylum Acidobacteriota; class Terriglobia; order Acidiferrales; family UBA7541; genus Acidiferrum. The sequence goes on from CAXMLS010000875.1 coordinate 3,478, forward strand.
ATTAGAACATCAGCACTGCCATTTCACGACATCGAACAAAAGACCGCCGACCTCACCGGTCTGCCGTCATCGTGGACCGATACATTGCAATCCATCTCCTGTATGCATGTCCTAGAACACATTGGGCTGGGACGATATGGAGACACACTTGATGCCAGCGGGGACCGGAAGGCCGCGGCGGAATTGGCGCGTGTCCTCGCTCCGGGCGGGCAACTCCTGATAGTAGTCCCTATGGAAGATCCGCCGCGTGTTTGCTTCAATGCCCACAGGCTGTACTCCTATTTGCAAGTAATGAATCTTTTCCCGAATCTTTCTCTTCTGGAATTCACCTTGATAAGCAACGAGGGAGAATTTTTTGAAAATGCCGATCTACATTTATTAAAGGGGCGCAAGTATTTGTGCGGATGTTTCCGTTTCACGAAATGACGAGGTGGACCCATGTCTTGCCTGCCCCGGTCCGATCCTTGGGCCGTCCGCTCCTACACAGGTGGCAGTATCTTTACGCGGAGAGCCGCAAAAAATTGAGGGAAAGATTGGCTGCTCCGAGCGTTACCAGTTGTCTGATGGGCGGTTGTGCGAATCAGATTTTCCAGTACGCGACGGGTTTGGCGCTGGCGCGACGACTGGGTGTGGGACTTCACCTCGACGTCTCCTGGTACGAAACGGCAACGCCAGACCAGCCCCGGCTATACTCACTGGGGCTGTTCAAAGGCGTGGACGCACGGGTAGTCCACAGCCCGTTGGGCGAGATTATCCGCGAAGAGGGATCTTCCTACAAACCTGCACTATTTGAGAGCGTGCCACGAAAGTGCTCGCTTGTCGGTTATTGGCAGTGTGAGAAGTATTTCTTCGATCTGCGCAACGAACTGCGGGATCGATTGCTACCGCGCGATCCGCTCCCTGCGCGGTCAACCGCGACCGAGCAAGCGATCCGGGATGCCGGCCAACGTTCGGTATTCGTCCACGTGCGACGCACCGACTTTGTCGGAAATCCTAATCACGTGTTGCTGCCGATGGACTACTACCGAGAGGCTGCTGCGCGCATAGCAGCCAAGGTTCCCAACCCCGTATTCTTTGTTTTTTCGGACGACCCTGACTGGTGCAAAGTGAATTTCAAACTGCCCTATTACACGATCATTCCTGGGTTCGCCGAGCAAGACCTTCCACGTAATGACGCAGACCTGTATCTCATGCGCCTGTCCGCCCACGCGATTATTGCGAATAGTTCTTATAGTTGGTGGGGTGCGTGGCTCGGCGCCGATATGAACGGCGGCATCGTAATAGCACCAAAGAGCTGGTTCGGACCGGCGTGCAAGGACGATGCAAGGGATATCGTGCCAGGTCGATGGATAAGACTGTGATTTGGCGTATGGAGCGGCGATGAGTTCTAAGTGCGGTAGGTTGTCTATTCCGTGGTGTCATAGATCCTATACGACGCGCTTTCCGCGTTGGGATTTGGTATCCTCTGCCGAACTTCACGCGACCAGTTCGGCATACCTCGGATTGCCGCAACAACGTGTCCAGCCACCGTTACAGAAGTGAGTCAGGCAGAATAAACTAGGATGAATCTATATACGCGAATCGTAAATCGGCTAGCTGACAAGCTATCTCCAGATGAGCTGGCGGTCGTTATCAGGCGCCATATTGCCCGAGCGCCTGCAGAGGATGCCGAGATTTACGGCGTTTGCCGGGAGTATGTCAACCGATACAACAACGAGAACAATGACGACATCGATACGAACGGCGAATTGCGTTTGATGAAAGAACACCTGGGCAGGAGCCAGGTGGTCTTTGACGTTGGGGCCAATGTAGGCAAATGGGCGGCTCGCGCTCTAGGAATCAACCCAAACCTTCACCTGTATTGTCTTGAGCCCAGCAAACCGGCTTTCCAGAAGTTGCTCGCCAACCACTTTCCGAAGAACGTCACCTGCAACAACGTCGGCCTAGGATCCATATCTGAGGAGAAGACGCTCTACTTGTTTGAAGAGGGTTCGGGGGCGAACTCACTCTATCGGCGCCGCGGCTTGGAGGACGGTTGGAACTTGCAGCCGCAAAAGCAGGCGGAGACCATTCGCCTTGAGACGCTGGACCGGTACTGCTCGCAGCAATCAATCGGCGAGATCGACTTCCTCAAGCTGGATGTGGAGGGCCATGAACTAGAGGTATTCAAAGGGGCCACAGGAATGTTGTCAGCTCGCAAGATCAAGCTTATCCAATTCGAATACGGCGGCTGCCACATTGATGCCAAGGTCTTTCTCAAGGACATTTTCGAATTCTTCCAACCATTTGCGTACTCGTTCTTCAAACTCTGCCCCAAAACGTTGAAAAGACTGGATCGCTATGATCAGCGGCTGGAAAACTTCCAGTACCAAAACTGGGCAGTTCTACGAAACGAGTAACACACCACGTGATCAGTTAAGGGCAGCATCTTTTGTAGGCGAAGGATGGCCCACGGAGCAGCTAAAGATGGCTAACGCACCCGACGAGATCACAAAAATAGTGTTAAAGAAAATACGACTTTACGGTTTGTATAAAGCGTTTAAGAAAAGGCGGTTATACCGGCAATGGATTGCGGATGGGCGCCCTATACCACCGCCTCATTTCGTGAAACAGGACGCCGTCATTGAATTCGCGTGCCGGTTTAAGATCCGGATATTTATTGAAAGTGGAACCTATTTGGGACAAATGGTCAATGCCGTGAAAGACGCTTTCCCCGAGATCTACTCAATCGAGCTCGGTACAGAATTGTTCGGACAGGCCCAGAAAGAGTTTGCTCAGGCCAAACACATAACAATTTTGCAAGGCGATAGTGGTGAGATTCTTGGCCAAATCTTGAGCCGAATTCAGAAGCCCTGCTTGTTCTGGCTGGATGGTCACTTCTCTGAGGGCATCACGGTAAGGGGCGCAGTAGATACTCCCATTAGATCAGAACTCGCACAGATCCTAAAGCATCCCATGGCTCGCAGGCATGTCATTCTCATAGATGACGCCAGGCTTTTCACAGGCGAGTGCGACTATCCCACTATCCAGTATCTGAAGGAACTGGTAGATACAGTTGGATTCACCAATTTCGAAGTCCGCGACGACATTGTTCGTATATTCAATAGCTAAGTCTCCGTCCACCGAGCGCAAATGAAACCGCTGGCTACAGCTCTGATCGACACCTACAACCATGAGCGCTACGTCGAACAAGCGCTCGTAAGCGTTATGGAACAAGGGCTGTCGGCCTCGGAGTTGGAAATCGTTGTCGTTGATGACGGCTCAACCGATAACACTCCATCTATCGTTCGAAAATTCCTGCCTAGAGTGAAATATATTCGTAAAAAAAATGGCGGCCAGGCCTCTGCCTTTAATGCCGCGTTCCCGGAAGTAAGTGGCCAGATTGTGGCTCTGCTCGATGGCGATGACTGGTGGGCCAAAGGCAAGCTCCAGGCTGTCCTCACTCACCTCGAACGAAGTCCGGATGATGTCGCCGTAAGCCACGCGTATTACGAAGTCGATGAAAGAACCAGCGAGGTTCAAATTTGTGGTCCACAGGAGCAATCGGATTTTCTGCATTTGGCAACTCCCGATGCAGCCGAATACACTCGTCAGCACTGGAGTTTTCTTCAACCAAGTGCGTTGACGGTCCGAAGAAAGTTGTTAGAGCGCGTGATGCCCATTCCGGAAGAGCTGATTTTCTGCGCTGATACCCCCATCACCACGGCTGCCATGGCCATGGGTGCCCGCGTACTTGCCCAACCACTTTCTTATTATCGTATTCACTCCGACAACTTATACGCCGGTGATTTTGACGACTCCGCGAAGGTGCGCCGAAAGCTGGATATGGACGATGTTATGTTCAAAGTTCTACGTCCAAGGCTGCTCGGATTGGGTGTTCCTGAGGAATGTGTTTCCATACTGCTGGACGAGGGGTGGGTTCACGCCAGTCGTCTAAGGTTGCGCAGGTTCGGGGGCAGCCCGCTGAATACTTTTCGGACAGAAATGCGTTACTTCCGCTTGACGTACAAGAATCCAACTATTCTTTACCACTTATTTAAATACCTGGTTATGGTTCCAGCAACTCTTTTGCTCTCTCCTCGATTGTTTTATAAGACGCGAGATTGGTATGCGGCGCATAATCTCCAGCGCTTCCGGGATCGCCTATTCAAGACAGAAGTGACATCGCGCATTGGTTCATCTCGCGACCAGGGGATGCCAAAGAGCAAGTAATGAGACCGCTCGTTACAACGCTCGTCGACACGTACAACCACGAACATTACATTGAGCAAACCCTCGCGAGTGTGTTGGAGCAGGGCTTGTCCTCATCAGAGTTGGAGATCGTTGTTGTCGACGACGGATCGACCGATAACACCGCCTCGATCATTCAAAAATTCGTTCCGCGAGTAAAGCATCTGCGCAAGAAAAATGGCGGCCAAGCGGCGGCTTTCAACGCGGGGTTTTTGGAATCGCACGGTCAGATAGTTGCACCCCTGGATGGTGACGATTGGTGGGGGAAAGGAAAGCTTGCGGCTGTTCTCGGAGAGTTGGAAGGCGACAGGGATTTGTCGGCGGTTAGTCACGCCTACTACGAAGTTCATGAGAAAACCAACGAAATGCGGATTTGCGGTCCGGAGGAGACAGAATATTTGCATTTGGGGACACCGGAAGCAGCGCGGCTTGCTCATCGGCACTGGCATTTTCTTGTCATGGGCGCTTTGACGGTGCGAAGAAAAATTCTGGAAGCCGTCATGCCCATTCCGGAAGTTCTAGCGTTTTCCGCCGATGGTCCGATCGCCACCGCTGCTATGGCCGCGGGAGTTCGCGTGCTGCCCCAGCCGTTATCGTATTATCGTTTTCATGAAAGCAATCTGAATGTGATTGATGTAGCGGACCTGGCTAGGTTGCGCCGGAAATACAAAATCAGTGAAGCCTTCCTGGAGGTGTTGTACGAGTTGTTGCCACGGCTCGGCGTCAAGCCGGAGTGTGTAACTGAGTTGCTCGACCCCTCCTTGATCCACGTCAATCGAACCGTCCTGCGTAATTTTGGCGGCAGCCGGCTAAAAGCCTTTCAGACGGAAATGCGATCCTTTCGATTGGAAGTCAAAAATCCCAAGCTGGCTTATCTTATTTATCGCTACTTGGTGGTGGGCACTGCTACGCTCGCGTTACCGCCGCGCAGATTTTACGAATTGCGCGATTGGATGGGTGGGCAGGATTTGCGAGGGTTTCGCGAATGGGCCACGGGGAAAAGCCCAGACGTTCGAGACGATAAAGTGACCCATGTTTAAGCAAACCATATCCAGTTTTTGTCGGCAACGCTTTGAACGCCGTGCGTCCTAAACCAATCCAGCCCAAGCGCCTGGTCGCTGTCGTCACCCCAGTCGTGCGCTTCCCGCTCTCCCCGGAAGAAGAAATTTCCATGTGCCACTTGCGCCATTACCTTGGCGCATTTGACCGCTACATCATCGGTCCGCAAAGTCTGCCAAAAGAATATTCCGATTTCTCGCTGCAACCATTTCCGGCTCGCTATTTCAAAGACCGCTTCGGGTACAATCGCCTGCTCCTGACCGAGGAATTTTACCGTGCATTTTCCGAGTACGAGTACATTCTGATTTATCAATTGGATTGTCTGGTTTTGTCTAGCAACCTCGAAGCATGGTGCCGCAAGGATTGGGATTATGCCGGAGCACCGTGGTTCAAGAATGAGAAGAACGCCGAGGAAGGTTTCCTGGCGGTGGGCAATGGTGGATTTTCGGTGCGCCGCGTGAGCAGTGCTTTGGCGGTATTTCATTCCAAACGCCCCGCTGGAAATCCCGAGCTGCGTGGCACCGAAGCCGGCCGCTCGAAATTAATTTCTGACCACCTCGATTCCGCATCCTCGGTTAGCCGCGTTCTTCGTGGAACCAAAACTTTCCTTCACCGCTTGGGCTATCACAATAGTGCCCGTTGGCTGGCGCGCAGCATCGCCGACTCCAAAATTCACGAGGATTGCTTCTGGGCTTATCACGCCGGGCAACTTGTGGACGATTTTCGCATTCCCACGCCGCTTGAGGCTCTCGATTTTTCCTTTGAAGTCGCCCCGCGATATTGCTTTGCCGCAAATTCCGGACGCTTGCCGTTTGGGTGCCATGCCTGGGCTAAACATGATCGAACATTCTGGGAACCTTTTCTGCTCCCACCCGCGGGCACCACGGCGTAATCTGAAAAGCTAGAGGGTTCGGATCGAACATCGAAGCTAGAGGAAAGATTATTTCTGTCCCAGCGGAAACTCGGGTTTGGCCTCGCATCACAATTGTCACCGCGGTGCGCAACGGTGCGAAATATATCGCAGCCACCATCCAGTCCGTGCTGAGCCAGGCCTATCCGAATCTGGAATACGTCGTGGTCGACGGCGCCTCCACTGACGGAACCCAGCAGATCATCCAGAAATACGAAGCGCATCTCGCCTGGTGGGTCAGTCAAGAAGACAACGGTTTATACGACGCGCTGAATACCGGCTTTGCGCGATCCACGGGAGAAGTCATGGGTTGGCTGAACGCCAGCGACCTGCTGCATCCCGGCGCATTGGCGGTTGTCGGTTCAGTTTTTAGAACTCTCCCAGAAGTGCATTGGATTACCGGCCGGCCGACGCATATTGGCGACGACGGTTCAACCGCTTGGATTGGTGCGATTCCTCGCTGGTCGCGGAAACGCTATATCGCCGGCGCGAACCGTTACATCCAGCAGGAGTCCACCTATTGGCGGCGGGAGCTTTGGGAAAAGGCTGGCGGCAACGTCGACGCTACCCGGCGCGATGCCAGTGACGCCGAGCTGTGGCTGCGTTTCTTCCGCCACGCGCAACTCTACTCCGTGGATTCCATGATCGGCGGATATCGCAAGCACGCCGATTCCATTGTGGCGCTCGATGCCGCGGGCTACGATCGATCGCTGGACGAGATCATCGCGCGCGAGGCCGCCTCCTTAAAAGGAGCGCCCCTGCTTCATGCCTTCCGATTTTTAGACGCGACCGCCCGCCGCATTCCCAAATTTCGCGATTACTGGCAACGCGTCGTCTTAAGCGCGGTGTACGCAAGACGCGGTCGCGATTGGCCCCCGGTCATCAAGAGCGACGGCACCAACTGGTACCTGTCGGACTGACCCAGTTTGACTCGGTTTGACTCGGACCGATTCAGATTGACTCAAATAGGGTCTTGGTTCCGATCCTAATCCCCCTCCAAAATCTGTCCTTGAGTACAGTAGTAGTTACCATACCTTTATAGTATACTTAGCTGTGATCGTCGCCACTCATCCTTCCAACTTCTCCCCCGCGCAAATTCCCTCCAATCCCAACATGCCTGTTCCGCTCCTCCTTGTGTCTTTCCCAAAGACGGCTCTACTGCTGCGTCTTTTGACATCCTTTCACCCTAACTCTTTGCATTTTCATAATCTTCCAAACTCTTTCCACTTGTCTAAAATCTTGCCCCTTTATTTTCAACACTTTCCAAACTCTTTGCTTCACTCTTTTGCGCCTTCCAAAAATTCCGTCCTTTGTTTCCATCATCTTACGAACTCTTTGCTCAAAAACACCCGGGGTAGGGGAGGTAACTCAAAGGTAACTTCCCGGCACCGAAAAATAGCGCAATCATGCAGAACATCAATTGTGATTGAGGCTGTAGATGACCGTGATGTGGGTGTCCACCTCGACGGGGACACCATTCAGGATGGTGGGTTTGTATCGCCACTGGCGCACGGCTTCCAGCGCGGATTGATAAAACAGGGCATCGCCTCGAAGAAACTGAAGCGAACGGACAGCGCCGTCGGTGCCGATGATGGCCTGGAGTTCGACGTGGCCGGCGCGCCCCGTTTGCCGCGCGAGCGTGGGAAAGATGGGCTCGACCCGATGAATGAGCATAGCGGGATCGATCCGAGTTACGTGAACGATGCGCGGTGTTGCATCGCGCGGAACGATGGGTGGCGGAGTGGCTTTCCCAGTGAGCCCTTGGCAGTCGACACAAATGGCGGCAGGACCGCCGGTTGCACCGAGGACCGGTTCGTCGCCTGGCACGGTATCGATGATCGTCCGCGTGGTGCGCGTAATCGTGGGAGCGCAAGTCAGGCAAAAACTAAACCTCGGCGTTCGTGACGGCGGATGCGCATGTTGGTGCACGCGATCCGTACTGGCCGGGCTGTTGTATGGAGGCGGGAGTATCACCTTGGCAAAGGCGATGCGCTCGGTTTTTGAAAGCAGCGGAACCAGAATGATCGCGCCTAGCGCGGCGATCTGAACGAGTACAGATACGATAAGCGAACGGCGCCGTCGTTGACGTTCACTGGCGAGTTGCCCGGCGTCGCCGTCCACCAGGCAAGCGCGCAACGAATCACCGGCTGCCTGCTGGGAACTCATGTGAAGCTGGTGCTCTGAGTTTGCACACACCACACACCTCCTCATAGGTAATCGCTTGTTTATGGGAACTTTGCGGCGCCGGACCCTGGATGCTTTGCTGCAGCTTCCGGGACGCCGGCGCCGCGCTCGCAGGGATGTGAGGTACGCGCGCCCTCACTTCGTTGGACACCGCCAGCGGGAGTAAGTTCCCCGCAGTGTTAGAAAGATAGTGTCCATCCGTAGAAATATTTTTTCTTTTTGTTGGCGCGAGTAGACTCGTGTCTGGCGGGATGCACCCTCTGGAGTCTAGCTTGAATATTCACTTGCACCGTGTCAGTCTATAAGTGCAACAACGTGTCGGAGGTAGCCCTCATGGATAAACCTGTTAATCAGGAAGAGAAATCTATACCTAAGAAACCGTATTCACCTCCCGCGTTTACTATTTACGGCACGATACACGAAATGACGAAGCAAGTCGGGCTGCATGGGAAGTTGGATGGTGGGTCTGGTGCTCGTAGTCGCACCCATGTGTAGAACTATGGGACCGAGATTATAGATGGGCACGATATTTGTCCAATTCGGGTTTTCCATAGCAAAGCGCTTCATAATGACAACGGTTTCAGATATTCCTTTGACTTCTTGCTCTGCCCCAGTACCCATTTTGCCGACCTCCAGAATGTTCCCCAGCTCGGAAGAATCGACATATTAGCCCGTACACCATTGATGGTGCGCTACATTACTGAGTTGGCGAACCATCCAAGGCACCATTCTCCGAGCTACTTCGAAGGGGAATAAGTCGGGGTATCAACGAGCGGAAATCCTTTGGGCCTTCTGGCTGGAGACTCTCTTGCTGGGAAGAGGCGGCTATGAATCTGATGAGGCTTCTAATCCAATGCGGCCGCATAAATTCTGGATCGGAGGAGTCTCACCGAATCGTCCACCCCTTGTTGGCTAATATTCTTTTGTTCGTCACGCGCTACTTCGGCGGGAGTGTCTTTTGCGTCACATCTATAGGACGGATTCGGTACCAGTCTTGTATCAGTACAAGCTAACATCACTCGAAACATGTTTCTTCTATACAGCCTATTAGCGCTTCTCTGGGCCGCAGGGGTTCCGCTCCGAAATGCGAGAAGAAGGTCCAACGCTTTAGATCGTCTGAACGCAGCCGCAGAGACGAGCGAATGATTTCGTAAAATGAGGACAAGATCATGAATTCTAGTTTTTTTTCTTGGAACCGAGTTGCATCGTCTTTCACCTTGGTGCTGATACCTCTTCTTCTGTGGCACCTTTCAATGATGCACAGCGCAAAAATCCCAGCGCACTACCCTGCGCCCTACTCCGTAGGTGCCAGCGCCGGACGTTCACAGGTTCCAGTCGCGACCAACGATGACAAATGGCGGGAAGCCTATGGCAATCTGCCGTTGAGCTTTGAAGAGAACCTCGGCCAGACGGCCCGCGAAGTCCGATTTGTCTCGCACGGGAGAGGGTACGAGCTGTTTTTGACGCCCCAGGAAGCGGTTCTTTCTTTGCACCGGTTTGTACCACTTGACCTATCACCGCTTCACCGTACCGCGTATCTTCGAGCTATTCGTGAGGCCCGACAGTCAGGCGTGACGTCTGTTCTTAGGCTGCATCTCGAAGGTGCCAATCCTGCGCCGCAAATTGTGGGAAGCGGCCGCTTGCCAGGTCAAGTGAATTACTTCATCGGAAGTGATCCCCGAAACTGGCGAACGGGCGTACCGTCCTACGCCCGGGTAAAATATGCCAATGTCTACCCTGGAGTTGATCTCGTATTTTACGGGAATCAGCGCCGCTTGGAATATGATTTTATCGTTTCACCGGGCGTTGACCCTAAAACCGTACAGCTTAAGGTAGAGGGCGCACGCAAGCTGCGAGTCAATCCTGAGGGGAATTTGCTACTGACGGTGGCCGCTGGGGAAGTGGAACTCCAGAAGCCACTCATTTATCAGAGGGTAAAAGGTGAGCAACACAAAATCGCAGGCGGGTATGCTATTACCAGGGACCATCGGGTCACGTTTGCTGTCGCAAGGTATAACAGAAACGAACCTCTGATCGTCGACCCAGTACTAAACTATTCAACTTACCTGGGTGGAAGCGCCGATGACACTGGCTCGGCAATTGCGGTGGACTCACTTGGAAACGCCTTCGTGGCAGGAACCACTCAATCAACGAACTTTCCAACAACGGCGACTGCATTCAATAAAGGTCCGTTGGTCAGCAATCCGACCGGTGCCGTGTTTGTAACGGAGATGGATCCGACAGGGACTAAACAATTATATAGCTGTCTCTTATACACATC
>CAXMLS010000876.1:0-3445 GCA_964194235.1 uncultured bacterium
AGATGTGTATAAGAGACAGTCATTAGTCTATGGGTGAGCATCGCTTCCTTGTTGCTTCCACTGATAAGAACGCGCGCGGGTGTGCTTTTGTTTCTCTTTTTTCGGTTAAACCTGTGTGAATTGCGCCGCGTTTGCGGTTGGGTGCCGAAGGCCTAAATGGGCGCAACTGCGGGTTTTGTGCGCCAGGCCACGACCGGCCAGCTCAGAAGCGCGATGAGCAGGAGGAGGACTGCGTATCCGTTGGCGTGATAGAACCTGTCCGGCTGCGAGAGCAATTCCGCGGCAGCGGCAAGCAGGGAAGTGCCCGCCGCAACGAGGAAGAAACCTAAAAGGTTGAAGCGGATTAGGTACTTCACGCCGAAAACCAGGACCGTCAGAACGATCGTGCGCGCCAACAGCTGTTTCGCAAAATCGCCGGGCGTGCCCCAGTTCGTGCCTACCAGCGCCAGCGCTCCGCCAACAAAAAGCAATATTCGCAGCAGCGGTTGCTTAATCTGCGCGGCGACAAAAGAAGCTACAAGGACGACGGCGCCGGTGTACAGCAGGCCTTTCAACACGGTATTTGCGAAAATGGATGCAACTGGAAGCGTGGCGTCGAAGTCGCCGCCAAACGAAGAATCAACGGCACGGTGCAACGTGTGCCAGTGCGCCGACAGCGTGTCCAGCAGTCGATTTAAACCGACGAGCGCGGCCGTCCCGCCCAGACCAATCCACAGCGCGTCGCGGTAATAAAGAGCCGGCATGCCCGCCCATCCCGGCAATTGTTCCTCGCCGAACGCCTGCCGCGCGTAATACCACGCCACGCCGAAGATCAGCACCAGACCGCTGAAATAAAGCGGGCCGCCAATCACCGCACCGATGGCGATGCCGGCCAACATGGTTTTAAAGGGAATTGCCGTTTGATACGCGTTCAGGAAAGTGGCGATGCGATTCCCAAAGGCAAAAATTATGCCGTACGAAATTAAGCCCCAGACGGACCACAAACCGATGCGCCGCCAGGGAATAGAGTGCGCCGATGCGGATCGCAGGTTTTTGAGAAAAATAATGAGCGCGGTGACGATCAGTCCGCCCAGAACCAGCACGGGCAAAGCTATGGAGAGAATGACACGAGGCAACGTGAGTTCTTCCTGTTGGCGGCGCCAGTCGTCGGGAATTTTGATGAACGTCCGGCAATTAGCGACCTCATCGCCGAGAACCTGCAGCTCCATTCGCGCATGCGCGTGCGATTTCGCATCATTCTGCCGTTCGGGCCCGGCATCGAGAGGGCGGTTTTCTTCCCAGGTCAACAGGTGATCGGTCCGGTGCGGGTGCTTGTCGGATTTCGATTCAACCAGAGTCCATTGCGAAAGGTCGATCTGTTTTTCATGGCGCAGAAATCCTTCGGCGCGCGCGGCGGCCTGGTCCTTGGTCAGCGAAGGTCCGGGCGCGTCTTCGCTCAACGTGTGATGTACGGAATGCAACGAACCTTCTGGTTTCAGTACAATCGCGAACTCTTCCGGCTGGCTATCGCGGAAGTAACGCACTTTCCACAACGCGCCTGGTACCCGCTTGTCGTAGATCTCATTCAACGCGGCGGTACCGATTCGTTCGCGGAGGAATTCGTTGATCGCCGGATCGGTTACGTTCGCTAACAGCGTGGCGTGATGATAAGACGCGGGATCGGCTCCATGCTGACGGAGTATTTCATCCGACAGAATTCTGGCGGTACGCGCGTTCACCGAAAGTTTCAGATAATCGCCGATCGCCGCCGGCTTGGTGCGCCATGCCAGGAGCGCTCCAGCGCCCAGGCAGAGGGCAAGCAAACCGATCATTGCGGGAGTGAGCGCGCTGTAGACGCGGGTTGTTTCAACCGATGCGCTCGCCGATGCCTTATCGCTGGTGAAGCTGATCTCTGGAGCGGGCTCCGCGGCGTTGAGCAAATCCTCGCCGGTTTCGAAGCGACCGCGCGATAAATAATAAATGCCGGAGAACAGCAGCGGCGCCAGCGCCGCTGCTCCCACAATCACTCCTGAAATTTTGAAATACATGCTGTTGGAACGAACCAGCAGCAATCCCACCAAAGAGGCGTCGACGGTGTAGTGCCAGATCAACGTCGCGAGAATTCCCCATCGCAGCAGCACAATGCCCGCGACGATACCGATGATTCCGACTTCGATTCCGCGCGTGTAGCCAGGTTCCTGCGGGTACGCGCTATGCAGGAAGCTCCAGGAAAATGCCGGCAAAATTACCGCCAGCACGCGGGATTTCGTCAGGCGCGCGACGAACGGTACGGCAAACAGGCGGAATAGAAATTCTTCACTCGTCGAGGCCAGCAGCCCGATCGCCACCCCGGCAATCCATGGAAAAGAGGTATTGATCGCGTCGGAATAATTTATGTCCTGCGGCGCCCAGATTCCCACCTTGCTGCCAAACATGTAAAACGCCACGATGAACCCGATATGCGCGGCAGCCAGCGACAATCCCACAACCGCCGAGGAAAAAAATTCCTTGGATTGCAGCCCGCGCAGCGTAAATGCTTTAGACAGACGCAATCGATCAGGTTGCGACCCACGATAGAGCGGCTCGGCGCCTGGAAGCACCAGCGTCACCATAAGTCCGGTGCCGATCGCCGCCAGTATGGTTTTGGCCATCTGCAGCGCTACAAAGCTGCTGTACGAAACATGCGTATCGTAATCCGCGCGCGTTGACTGCCATTGATTGAGCTGCATCAAAAAGAAAAATATCGCGATCACGCCGCCGAGTTTTATCGCTCCCATCCAACTGGCCTGGCCGCGGCGCGTCAGCGAAATGCCTACCCATAGCGCACTGCCCATCAGCAGAATGTAAGGAAGAATGGCGATCTGGTTGTAAAGTACGTTCGTCGAACGCAGTTGCTGGTAGCTGCGCTCCCACGCTTCGGGCACTTTCAAATATTCTTTGCTGCCGCCGATGAGGTCGCCATGTAACGCCACTTGCAAGCGATAAGGTGCATCCTTGGCCTTGAAGTTCTTCTTCTCCCAGGTGAATGACCAATCCAGCCGATTGGAACGTTTGGTGGAATTTACTTCTTCCGGCAAAAGCTCCCACGCGGAACGATCCACCCCGGCTTTAGCATCAAGAAAAGTCTGCGCGGTAAATTGCGCGGAGGTGCGATCAGGCGATGCTCCAGCTCGGGCCTCTTCCACGTGATGCTCGTATCCAACAATGTTTCCGGCGGGATTGACGCGAACGAAAAACTCTTCTTCCTGCTGCGGCTTGAAAAATCGTACGTCCCAATACCAGATATTCAGTTCCGACGACATCAAGCGGTTGGCCTGCTCCAGGCCCAGCTCGCGTTCCAGGTAGGTCTTGGCGTTGTCGTCGACGTCGAAAACGATGACCGACTGGTAGCCTTCCGTGTTTTCGCCGAGGCTCGCAACAAATTGTTTCGCGCGGGTCAGCGCTTCACCTGTCTCTTATACACATC